>NZ_JARJBC010000010.1:0-254380 GCF_029269905.1 Streptomyces silvisoli
AGCCGCCACCCCAGCCCCCGCCCCAGCCGCCGCAGCAGCCCCCGCCCCAGCCGCCGCCTCCGCCACGAACGCTGACGGTTGCAACGTGGGTCGGGTGTTGGGGAGCCGCTGACGCGGTGGACAGACCGCCAGCGGTCGCGAACGCACCGGCAGTGAGCATCCCCGTGGCGGCAGCCACGGCGAGACGCCGTATCGGCTTACGCATTGCGCTCTCCTAACTTGTGCGAGCGCGGCGGATTGCCGCTCCTCACCCCCAGGGTGCGTCCACTCCCCACCCACCTACAAGCAAATCACCATAAAACTGCCATAAATTGGAAAATCCTGACGCATCGCCGCCTCGCCATGCCGTCGACTACCGCTCCGTCAACAACGAACCCGCTGGTCAGGGCCGCCCCGCACACCCTCCGGCCGCGAATGGTGCGATGATCGCCGCCACATGTGCCCTGACGCTCCGCATCCCATCGCTCCTCCGCGTAATCGCCGCTGGACAAGGCGGCGCCATGCTGCGTGATACCAGGCGTGATCTCCCGAGCAACTGACGGGATTTGCAGATGGGAATGGGCCACGTGTCGCGTCTCCGCTAGGGGCGGCGAACTCAGGGAGCCTCCTCCGCTCTGGACGGAGTTACGGCCCTGACTACTCGACAAGCCGGTGGCACAACAGTGCGTCACAACGCCGTCGGGTGAATGGCCACCGTTTCAGCACCTCACCACAAGGACTATCGGCTCTAACGTGGACTCTGGGGTGCACTGTGTTGTTCGAGATGTGGCAACGGCTGACCTGCCTGGGTGCGGAAAGGTGTGGTCTTGGCATGAGTCGCGTGGTAGTAGCGGTTGACGGATCCGAAGCCGCCCGCTTGGCCCTGGAGTGGGCAGCGGACGAGGCCGAACGGCGAGGAGCGCCGCTGAAGGTGGTCCACGCCGACCGGTGGGAGCCATACGCGTTCGGCGATGACATCGACGTCGTAACGGGGGCTGGCGAGGCTGCCCGGGAGCTGGTGGCCGAGGAGGCCAGGCGTGCCCTGGCGCGCTGCCCGCAACTTGAAGTTTCCACCGAGGCTATGGGCGAGGAGACCGTCACAGCGCTACTGCGGGAGGGGGCCGCTGCGGACCTGCTGGTACTCGGCTCCCGAGGCCGCGGCGGCTTCGAGGGCATGCTGCTGGGCTCGGTGAGCCTGCGCGTGGTCGGTCGGGCCGACTTCCCCGTGGTGGTGGTACGCGGAGACGGCATCGCCCCCCCGCGGGGCCGGGTGGTGCTGGGGGTGGGTGCGCACTATCCGCCGGGACGTGCCGCCGATTTCGCCCTTGACCAAGCCATCCGCCGCAAGGCCGTACTGGACGTGGTGTACGCGTGGCAGCCGGACCTGGACCTGTCGGGTCTGTCCGTGGTGATGGACAGCGGAACCGCCCAGGAACGGGCACAAGTGCTGCTGGCCGCAGTGACCGCACCGCTGGAACAGGACGCCACTGGCATCCGGGTACGCCCGTGCCCAGTGCCCGGCGCGCCAGCCCCGGCCCTGCTGCACGCCGCAGCCGACGCCGACCTGGTGGTACTCGGCTCGCGTAGACGCCATGGCCAACTGGGGCCGGTCACGCACGCGATGCTCCACCACTCGCCGTGCCCGGTAGCCATCGTTCCCGTCACCTGACAGCCCTGCGGGTGCGAGAAGGTGTGCACATGGGTTCAGGTGACATGCCGGTGCTCTATGGAGGATCCGCCCCGAGTCGGCCTTGATGGGGTATGTCCAGTCGGGTGGCCCAGTCCGCGCCTTGACTGCGGTGGGAAGTTGCGCCCGGATGCCGTCGTTGTCCATGGTCGGAGATGATCCGCCATCGTGACCGCAGGATGATCTAGCTGCTTATCACTCCCATAGCCCGCTCAATGGGACGGGTGGCAGGCGAGCGGCGGGATGACGTTGTGGAGCCGGACTCAGATCCGCTCCTGGCTCCACTGAGCCCTCTCACCGGTAGCCCATCCGCCAGCATGGCCCGAAGATCAGGGTGTCATGTGGCGGGACGGGTGGCGCTGGTGGACCTCGGCCACAGAAAGTCGGCCACAGTGGTGGGGAACCTGAACGATCAGGCGCGCGTATGCCACCTGCACCCCACCGGCGCCGGCCACCGTGCCCAATAAGGCGTCACGGCGCGGAGACTCTCCGGCCGGTGCGGTGGGCTGCTGCCTTGACCGTCGACTCGCCGAAGCGCTTTGCGGCGTCGGCCTGGCGGGACTGCGCGGACTGGTCGGGGTTCTTGCCGGGGCTTGGCGTGCGCTGCCTGGTCCGCGCGCTGAGTGGCCCGGGGACGGCGCTAAGCGGGGCGGTAGGCAGGAGCGTGCGGCGGCCACGGGCCGCCAGCGCGCGGCCCGCGCATGCGGGCCGCCTTGATCCAGTAAAGAAACTTTGAACAGCTCCGCCAGTGCACCGGCCTAGTCCGCCGTCGCGCAGCGCACGGGCGCTGTCGCCCGCTCCCGGCCGTGCTGTCACTCCGCCTCGTTCGGAACTGTGCTTGCGCGGTGCTCGCTGGCCTTGGGTACGGCTGAACGGATGTGTTTCCGCAACGGATTCCACCGGGCGAGTGAGTGCGTGGTCACTGGGGCCCCCGGCTTTCTCCATAGAAGGTGAGGCCCACGGCGCGGCTTTCGTGACGCGGGAGGTGGTTGGCGTGGTCACGGGCAGCTGTCGCCGAACTCTGTCCACAGGCTGGGGATAGCGGGGTGGGTCATGCCTGCGCTGGGTGGTCTTGGACGAGTTTTGGATGTGATGTCACATCGCGGCTTTCGGACCTACTTGATGTAGGTAAGGCCCGCGACATGGCGTCCAGCGGGCTGAGACCGAACGGAAGGAGTGTGGAGTGCAGGAGACCGTGGGCGGGGTGATCCCGTCGTGTGGGACGCGTGAACGGCTCCGGACGCCGATCTGGCACGTAGGTGGCACGACGACGATGACGACGGCGCGGCGGGGGCGCTCGTACCCGGCTGACCTGCGGCGGAGCTGGCGGCCGACCGGGCCGTTAGGAAGCCTGTAAATCTGTCGGCTTACGCCTACGCAGGTTCGAACCCTGCCGCCGCCACACGGAAGAAACGGCCCCTGGCCTGCTGAAGAGCGGGTCGGGGGCCGTTGCGTTTCGGGGTGTGGGGCGTCGCCGGTCGGGCGGCGCGGGTCTCGGGGGAGTGCGGCGGCCACGTACGGGTGAACGTGGTCCGTACTTGATGTGCCGACCGTGGGTGGCGGGGAGACCTGGACGGCAGACTCTGAGGACAGGCGTGGCTTTGCCGGAGATGCGGCATTTGTCGGTTCTCCGGTGCTGAGCGGCGCCGTTGTCAGGCCCACTGCCCCTCTGGAGGTCCTGAGTTGAAGAACCGTCGGATGCCTGCGCGGCGCGCAGCCCTGTTCGGTGCGGCGGCCGCCGCTCTCATGGCTGTGACGCTCGCCCCGCAGCACGCCAGTGCGTCACCCGCCCCCGCCCCGAATCCCGTCTCCGCAGTTCAGGCCGCACATCTGGCCACCACCCTGGTCGCGAAGCTGAAGGGCGCCGCGGCCGGTTCCTACTACGACGCCGCGACGCGGCGGCTCGTGGTCAACGTCCTCGACAACGGCTCCGCCGCCACCGTGCGCGACGCCGGCGCCGTACCGAAGCTGGTGCGCAACTCGCAGGCCCGGCTGGAGGCCGACCGCGCGGTGCTCGACGCCCAGGCCGCCATCCCCGGCACCGCATGGGCCGAGGACCCACGGGTCAACCAGGTGGTGGTGACCGCCGACCGCACGGTCTCGGCCACGGACATGGTGAGGCTGACCGCGGTCGCCAGGTCGCTCGGCGACGGGGTGGCGGTACGCAGAACGTCGGCGCAGCTCAGACCGCTGATCGCGGGCGGCGACGCGATCTGGGGCAGCACCGCGCGCTGCTCGCTCGGGTTCAACGTCGTCAAGGGCGGCCAGCCGTACTTCCTGACCGCCGGGCACTGCGGCAACGCCGTCAGCAGCTGGTCCGCGACCCAGAACGGCCCGCAGATGGCGGTCACCGAGGCGTCCACCTTCCCCGGCCACGACTACGCGCTGGTGCGCTACACCGCCGCTGTCGGCCACCCCAGCGCGGTGGACCTCTACAGCGGCGGAACACAGCCCATCACCCAGTCCGCCGACGCCATCACCGGCGAGTCGGTCCAGCGCAGCGGCTCCACCACCGGTGTGCACTCCGGCCGTGTCACCGGGCTGAACGCCACGGTCAACTACTCGGAAGGCCAGGTCAACGGACTGATCCAGACCGATGTGTGCGCCGAGCCGGGCGACTCCGGCGGTCCGCTGTTCGACGGCGCCAGCGCTCTGGGGCTCACCTCGGGCGGCAGCGGCAGCTGCACCACGGGCGGTGAGACCTTCTACCAGCCGGTACCGCAGGCCCTCCAGGCGTTCGGGGCACAGCTCCCCTGACTCCCGGCCGCGCGCCGTCGCGGTGGACGGCTTTCGCCGCCGCGACGGCGCTAACCGCCGGTCGGTACGCGGGCGGGGGTACGCGGCACCCGGGCGGGCGCTCGGCGGCGTACCGTCCGGCGGCGGTACCACCCGGCGAGTTCCTGGGCGCCCGCCGCGGCGGTGGCGGCCGCCAGCAGCAGGTAGAAGACGACGAGCTTGCGCAGGTCGTCCAGGAAGTACCAGATCGCCGAAGTAGCGGTGAGCCAGAAGGCGACCACCGCGAAGGCGGCGTCACCGCGGACACGGGCCGCGCGGGCGAGGCAGACGGCGGAGGCCATCGCCAGCATCAGGGCGATGCTGGCGTACGAGCTGTCCCACCCGAGGTTCGCCCGCCGTAGCTCGGAGTTGACCGCGACGGCCTCGGCCACCGGCCCCCAGGCGACCACGCAGGACAGCCGGGGTGATACCGGTAGCGCGGCAAGCCCCAACAGGCCCGCCGCCACGGCGACTTGACCGAAGTGCGCGGTCTCCACCGTCTGCGCACGGGCGCACAGGAACGACAGTACGCACCCGACCAGCGCCAACGCACCTGCGCTGGAAGGCCGCAGCGCGTGCCTGAGCCGTTTACCCGCGCTGAACCCGGATTCTCGTACGGGCTTTCGAGGCGTCTCCTGAACAGGTGCCCGCGTCGGTACGGCCGTCTCCTGCTCGGGCGTCGGCACCGGTACGGGCGCCGCCGCCTGGTCGACCGCCTCCGTCAGTGCGGCCCGCATGGACTCCGCGTCGGCGAAACGATCCGCCGGATCCTTGCGCAGCGCCCGTGCGATCACCGCCTCCACCGCCGGCGGCACCTCGGCGCGCAGCCGGGAGACCGGCACCGGCTCGGCGTACACATGCTGGTGCATCACGGCGAACGGCGAGTCGGCCCGGAACGGCGGTGCCCCGGTGAGCAGTTCGTACAGCAGGCAACCCATGGCGTACAGGTCCGCCCGGTGGTCGATCTCGCCGCCGCTGATCTGCTCGGGTGAGAGGTACGCGGGCGTGCCGGGCGCGGCGCCGCTGCCCGTGAGCCGGGTGGCGGCCTCGGTGAGCGCCTTGGCGATGCCGAAGTCGAGGACCTTCACCGTGGTGGGGCCGGTGAGCATGATGTTCGACGGCTTGATGTCCCGGTGCACGATGCCGTGTTGATGGCTGTGCCCCAGGGCGTCGAGCACCTCGCCGGCCAGGGTGATCGCCCGGCTGATCGGGAGCGGCCCGGCGCGCAGCGCCTCGGCGAGGGTGCCGCCCGGCACGAACTCCATCACCAGGTACGGCCGCGGACCCTCGGAGCCCGGTTCCTCCCCGACGTCGTGGATGGTGGCCACCGCGGAGTGGTTCAGCGCCGCCACGGCGTGCGCCTCGCGCTGGAACCTCGCCCGCGACTCCGGGTGGTGGGCCAGCTCCGCGGACATCAGCTTGATGGCCACCGTGCGCCGCAGCCGGTGGTCCACGGCACGGTGGACCGTGCCCATGCCGCCCTGACCGAGCCGCTCGACCAGCTCGTAGCGCCCGCCGAGCATCGCGTCCCGCCCCACCCGCTCCTCCTCGCTCCAGCGGCTTTGCGTGCAGCTTACGTTGCGTTCGAGTGGCGCCCGGAGGCACGCCGCGGGGTGCGGACATGGCACCGCCCCCGGCCGATGAATCCGGTCGGGGGCGGTGGTTTACCAGCGGATGACGTGGTTAATGCGCCGGGCTGCACTGGTAGAGGGTCTGCGCCGCGTTGGCCTCACCCATGCCGGGGAACCCGTTCGTGGCCGCCGCGGACGACTGCGTTCCGCCGTAGGCCGAGGCCGGTACCGGAGTGCAGCCGGACTTGACCCAGTTGGTGATCTGGGTGGTGCTCGTCGTACCGGCGTCGCTGTTGCCGAACATCGCGCCGATGCCCCGGCCGCTTCCGCTGACCAGCACGTACTTGAGCTTGCCGGAGTTCACCAGCTGCTGGAACTGGCTCTCGGTGGGGAACGGCACCTGGCCGGTGAAGCCGCCCAGCGGAAGCACGTCGGCGCCCTTGGCGAGGATGTACGGAGAGGCGCTGCTCCAGCTGGTGGTGGCGAACACGTACTGCGCGGAACCGCGGTGGGCGGTCGTGTAGTCCAGCAACTTCTGCTGCTGCGCGGTCAGTTGGCCGCTGCTGTCGCCGAATCCGCCCATGCCGCCGCCGTGCGTCGCGCGCTTGCCGGGGGCGCCGCCCGCCGCGCCGCCCCAAGGCAGCTGGCCCATCCGGCCACCCGCCAGCTTCGACTGGCCGTGGCCGCCGCCTCCGTGGCCCGTGCCGGACGGACCGACCGAGCCCATGCCGGAGCTGCCGTACGACGGGTTGAACACCTGCACCGCCCACGCGCTGGGCGCGAACAGCACCGCCGCCAGCGACGCGGCGAGACCCGCGAGGGCGAGCCGCCCACCGGACCGCACGCCGCCCGGGCGGGCCAGGACGAGCAGCACGACGGCGGCCACCGCGAGCACGCCCACGGCCGGCGCCAGCCATGGCAGGAAGGTCGGGAATCCGCTGGCTATGTAGGCACCCCATGCGGCCGTCGCGGCGACCGCGCCGGGCAGCACCCAGGCGCGACGGCCACCGGCCCGGAACGCGCGCCACAGCAGCGTCATCCCACCACCGGCGAGCGCCGCGAGCGGCACCGCGATCACGCCCATGTAGTACGTGTGGCCGCCGACGCTGCCCGCGCTGAAGACCAGGAAGTACGTGGCCAGCCAGGTGCCCCACATGACGAAGCCGATGCGGATCCGGTCCGTACGGGGCTTGCCGCGGCGCCACCACAGGCCGCAGACGACGGCGATGGCGGCCAGCGGGTAGAGCCAGCCGGTCTGCGAGGCGAGCGAGGAGCCGAACATCTTCGACCAGCCGTTCTGGTCGCCGCCCCAGCCGCCGCCTCCGCCGCCGCCACGGCCCTGCTGGCCCCCGTGCCCGGCGGCCGACTGCTGCCCGGCCGACTGCTGAGCGGCACCCCCGGTCCCCTGCCAGGAACCGGAACCGGAAGCCGAACCGGAACCGGAACCGAAGCGCTGGCCCGAGGCGGAGGCGCCGTTGAAGCCGCCCTGACGGTGGTGGGCGCCGGAACCGTGGTGGCCCGCGCCCGAGTGCTGGCCCATGCCTGAGGTGCCGGGCAGGCCGGGCGCGGTCACCCCGGACTGGCCGCCGCCGCGGCCGGCGCCGGACTGGCCGCCTGCGCCCTGGGCCGCGTTCTGGCCCGCGCCGGGGGCGCCGGTCGCGCCGTGCTGGCCGCCGCCGTGGCCGCCGCCCTGTGTGGCGCTGATGCTGCCGGTTGAGGCGGCGCTGATGCCCAGTGACGAGAAGCGGTTCAGGAAGTTGTAGCCCACGACCATGCTGAAAGCGGAGTTGTTCGTGGTGCCGTCCACATAGGGCCGGTCCTTGGCCGGGGTGAGGGTGACGGCGAGCATCCACGAGCAGGAGACCGCGGCCATCACGAGGGCGGACAGTCCGATGTGCGCCAGCCGCTTCCGCAGCGCGATCGGCGCCGAGATCAGATACACCAGCGCCAGCGCGGGCAGCACCGCCCACGCCTCCAGCATCTTGGACTGGAAGCCGATGCCGACCCAGACGCCCGCCATCACCAGCGGACGCAGCCGGCCCGCCTCCGCGGCCCGCTGGGTGGCCTCCGCCGCCAGCAGCACGCACAGGGTGAACAGCGGGTCCTCCACCGCGGTGCGGAACAGCCCCACGGCGACCGGCGTGACCAGGAAGGCCGTGCTGGCGATCAGCGCCGCGTTGACGCCGGCCCAGCGGCGGACCACCCGGTAAAGCACCAGGAGGCTGGCCACCCCCTCAATTACCTGAGGAAGCGTCAGCGCCCAGGGATGAAATCCGAAGATGCGGGCCGAAATGGCTTGCGGCCACAGGAATCCAGGCAATTTATCCAGCGTGATGGAATTGCCGGGATCGAAGGAGCCGTAGAAGAACGCCTTCCAGCTCTCGGTCATGCTGCGCGCGGCGTTCGCGTAGAACGTGTGGTACTGGCTGTGATTGATCCCCCACGCGTAGAGCACGGCGGCGAGCACGGTGATAACCAGCAGAGCCGGCCGCGCGTACGCGGGTTGGTCCACCGGCGATCTCCAGGGCGCGCGCCGGTCCGCGCCGGTGGGGACGGTCGGGTCGAGGACTGTTGTAGCCATGTACGGCAGTCTTCGTCACCCGCGGGCGTCCTCTATGCCAATGCGGCCGTATTCAAGGAACTTCTCATCGGGCCAAGAAGAAGCTTTGAAAAGACGTGGGGCTGCCTTTAACCGGCATCCGGCGTTCATTACACATCGCGAACATTTCGGTACGCCGGGTAGATGCACAGCAAATGCACAGGGAATCCATGGAGAAGGTCAGCGCGCGGCCGCCGCCTTGACCGCCTCCGCGATCGGCACCGGGCCGCCTATCAGCTCCAGGGTGCGGCCCGCCGTACGCGGCTCGTCCAGCAGCGCGGCCAGTACCGCCGCCACGTCGTCCCTGGGCACCGAGCCGGGACCGGTCCGTTCCGCGAGCGTGACATGGCCGGTCCCGGGATCGTCGGTGAGCCGGCCGGGGCGCAGCACGGTCCAGTCCAGGCCGGGCCTGGACCGTACGTCGTCGTCGGCCGCCGCCTTGGCCCGCAGGTACTCGGCGAAGACCAGGTCGGTTCCCGGGGGTGGCTCGCTGTCGGCGCCCATCGAGGAGACGATCAGATAGCGGGGTACCCCGGCCCGCTCCGCCGCGTCCGCGAACAGTACGGCCGCCGCGTGGTCCACCGTCCACTTGCGGGCCGCGCCGCTGCCCGGCCCGGCGCCCGCGGCGAACACCGCGGCGTCGGCGCCTCGCAGATGAGCGGCCACCTCCTCGACGTCGGCCCGCTCCAGGTCGCAGACGACCGGATCGGCGCCGTTCGCCCGCAGGTCCTCGGCGTGGTCGGGATTGCGGATGATCCCGGCCACGCTGTCACCGCGCGCGGCCAGCAGGCGCTCCAGCCGCTGCGCGATCTTGCCATGTCCACCAGCGATCACGATGCGCATACTCACGACCGTACGCCCGGCCACCGACACCCGCCGCCGGAGCGAAGGCCCTTGTGCGCAAGACCAGTTCAGGCCGGGGTGCCGCCGCTGCGCGACTGCCTGGGCAGATCGAGTGCCGCCGTGGTCGCGCAGTCCGCGTACTCGCGCACCGCGCTGGTGCGCGAGACCACCCGGCCCCGGTGGATGACGATCCGGCTGTACCCGAGCGACAGCACCGCGTCGATCCGCTGCCCGCGCACCGCCAGCAGCTCCGCCGGAAAGCCCGCCTCGACCCGTACCTCGGGCAGTCCCAGCACCTCGCGCGCCCGCCCGCTCACCGCCTCGTACGCGGCCTGTGCCCCGCACTCGCCGTACGAGGCCAGCAGGAAGGCGGCCTCCAGTGGATCGCCCCGGCCGACCGGATTGGCCGCGTCCCGCAGCGCGCCGCCACCCGCGGTGACCCGTACCCCCGCGGCGCGCAACAGGCGTGCGACCCCCGGCGCGTAGCCGCTGGAAGCGCTGCCGGCGAGCGCCCCGCAACCGCCCTGCGGCAGGCAGGCCACCGAGATCCCGGCGGCGGCGAGCCGGGCGGCGGCCCGCTCGGCCGCCTCGCGCGGCAGCGCGGCGAGACCGGTGCACGGTCCGATGGTCACCCCGGGCCGCAGCCCGCCCGCCATCGCCGCCAGCCGCGCCAGCCGGGCCGGATCGCCGCCCTCGGTGTGCAGGTCGACCGCGCAGCCGAACTCGGCGGCCACCCCGAGCACCGCCTCCACGTAGCCGGTCGGATCGGGGTCCAGGTCCGGGCAGCCGCCGACCACGCCGGCGCCGGTCTTCACGGCGTCCCGCAGTACCGCGAGACCCTCCGCGCCCGCCGTGCCGGTGAGCACCCGGGGCATCGCCACCGCGGTCAGCTCGACCAGGCCGCGCAGCGCCCGCCGGGACTCCAGGACGGCCTCCAGGGCGGTGAGGCCGCGCAGGTCGCCGACCCGCACATGGGTGCGCAAGGCGGTGGCACCATGGCCGAGTTGCAGCAGTGCGGCCTCGGTGACCCGGCGCTGTACGTCCTGCTGCGCCTCGCTCGGCGGTCCGGGGCAGTCGGCGGTGAGGGCCGAGTCCAGGTGCGCGTGCGGCTCGGCGGGGGCGGGCAGCAGCAGATAGCCGGCGAGGTCCACCCGGGTGCCGCCGGTGGCGTCCGGCGCGGCCAGGCTGCCCGCCGTGCCGACCGCCTCGATCCGGCCACCGCTGAGCCGTACGTCCACCACCCGCCCGTCGCCCAGCCGGGCGCCGCTGAGCAGCAGGGCGGGCGCGCGATCGTCCGGGGCGTCGTCGGTTTCCGGCCTTCCCTGGGGTTTGGGCTGGTGCGGCTGCGACGGCACGCTCTCGGTCATCGCGCTCCTCGGGTGGGGGGCGGCGGGTCGGTGCGAAAGATCACGCGGAGTAACTGCGCAAGATCACGCGGCATGAGCCTATGGGCCGTGAAGCGGCCGATCGCGCAGGAGGGGAATAGTCGTACCGGCGCTGTCGTACACGTTCGGCGTGCGTGTCGAGGAGCCGCTGGTGGGACACCGTTCGCCCACGGGGTGCGGGTGGTCTCGCGGGGCACCGGTGACGGGGCGGCGACGGGTGGGGAGACGACAGGTTGTGGGGGCTCGATACGGATTTCACGTATCGCGGCGGAGCGTGTAATGTCTTCCTCGCTCGCCCCAATAGCTCAGTCGGCAGAGCGTCTCCATGGTAAGGAGAAGGTCTACGGTTCGATTCCGTATTGGGGCTCTGATGTGACGGCTGTCCCCGCCTCTGGCGGGGGGAACCGTTCATCACAGCGGCGTAGCTCAGTCGGTAGAGCAAGCGGCTCATAATCGCTGTGTCACCGGTTCAAGTCCGGTCGCCGCTACCCTGTGTAGCCGATTGCGGGATCGGTCCTTCAATCGGCTACTCTTGCTGCGTTAAATCCATCCGTCCGTCAAGGAGCACTCACGTGGCTGCCACCGACGTCCGCCCGAAGATCACGCTGGCCTGCGTGGAGTGCAAGGAGCGGAACTACATCACCAAGAAGAACCGGCGCAACGACCCGGACCGTCTTGAGATGAAGAAGCACTGCCCGCGCTGCAACGCGCACACCGCGCACCGCGAGACGCGCTGACCCAAGCACCACCGTAAGGCCGCCCCCATGCCCGGGGGCGGCCTTACGGCGTTGAGCCGGTCCGAGCGCTCGCGCCACCGGCCGTACCGGACCGCACACCGGAGCACTGGAGGTGCCGATGCCGCTCGACCCGTCCTACGTCGGGCGTACGTACCCGCCCACCGAGGCATACGAGGTGGGCCGGGAGAAGATCCGCGAGTTCGCCGAGGCGGTGGGCGACGCCAACCCCGCGTACTACGACGCCGACGCGGCCCGGGCGCTCGGGCACCCCGATGTGATCGCGCCGCCGACCTTCCCGTTCGCGTTGACCTACCGGGCCGCCGCCCAGGTGGTCAACGACCCCGATCTGAGGCTGGACTTCAGCCGGGTCGTGCACGGCGACCAGAAGTTCGCCTACACCCGCCCGGTGCGGGCCGGTGACCGGCTCTCGGTGACGGTGAGCATCGAGGCGATCAAGTCGATGGCGGGCAACGACTTCCTGACGGTGCGCGGCGAGGTGTACGACGCGGACGGCGAGCACGTGGTGACGTCGCTGATGATGCTGGTCGTGCGCGCGGTCGAGGCGGAGTCCGCCGAGCAGAAGGTGGGGGGCTGACGTGGCCGCGAAGGTGCGTTACGACGAGGTCGAGGCCGGAACCGAACTGCCGCCGCTGACCATCCCGGTGACCCGCGCGACCCTGGTGCAGTACGCGGGCGCGTCCGGCGACTTCAACCCGATCCACTGGAACGAGAAGTTCGCCAGGGAGGTCGGGCTGCCGGACGTGATCGCGCACGGCATGTTCACCATGGCGTCGGCGGCCCGGGTGGTCACCGACTGGGTGGGGGACCCGGGGGCGCTGGTCGAGTACGGGGTGCGGTTCACCAAGCCGGTCGTGGTGCCCAACGACGACAAGGGCGCGCTGATCGAGGTCCGCGGCAAGGTCGCGGCGAAGCTGGACGACGAGGAGCGCACCGTGCGCGTCGAGCTGACCGTGACGGCCGCCGGGCAGAAGGTGCTGGGGCAGTCGCGGGCCGTCGTCCGGCTCGGCTGACGGAGCGCCTCCCGCGCGGGCTGGGATGGCCCGGGGGCGAAGTACCGGGCCCCACCGCGCGGGCGGCGCATGCCGCTTGACGCGGAAGTTATTGAGTACTAACTTAGTCCGCATGGTGAACTCGGGACCCAGGATGTCGGCCGAGGAGCGGCGCGAGAGCGTCATCCGCGCGGCCGTCGTCGAGTTCGCCCGCACCGGCTACCACGGCACCTCGACCGAGGCGATCGCCCGCCGGGTGGGCGTCTCCCAGCCGTACCTCTTCCGCCTCTTCCCCGGTAAGCAGGCGCTGTTCCGCGCCGCCGCCGAACGCTGCTTCGACCGCACCGCGGAGACCTTCGAGGCGGCGGCGGCCGGGATGTCCGGGGCGGAGGCGCTGGAGGCGATGGGGGAGGCGTACTCCCTGCTGATCCGCGACCGGGACGTGCTGATGCTCCAGATGCAGCTGTACACGGCGGCGGCCTCGGCCGAGGACCCGGAACTGGCCGACTTCATCCGGCGGCGCTGGACCGGGCTGTGGGACATCGTCCGCGGCCGCACCGGCGCCAGTGACGAGGAGCTGACCGGTTTCTTCGGGCACGGCATGTTGATCAACACCCTGCTGGCGCTCGGCATCCCGGTCGAGGACCGCTGCTGGAACGGCTTCGACGGCGCCTGCAAGGTGGCCGCCGCGGAGGTTTACGCGCAACAGCGCTGAGCCGAGGCCCTCCCTGTCGGGAGGGCTTTTTCATCACCGGACAGCTTAGTGACTGCTAACTAAACTCAGGGGGAACCCATGGCACAACCAGGCACGTCCAGGGCCACCGCCATATGGGCACTGGTCGTCACCAGCGTCGCCGGATTCATGGCGGCGCTCGACAACCTCGTGGTCACCACGGCACTGCCCTCGATCCGCAAGGACCTCGGCGGCGGGCTCACCGACCTGGAGTGGACGGTGAGCGCCTACACGCTCACCTTCGCCGTACTGCTGATGTTCGGCGCCGCGCTCGGCGACCGCTTCGGACGCCGCCGGATGTTCGCCATCGGCCTCACGGTCTTCACCGCCGCCTCCGCCGCAGCCGCGCTGGCGCCCGGCATGGGGGAGCTGATCGCCGCCCGGGCGGTACAGGGCGTCGGGGCGGCGATGCTGCTGCCGCTCACCCTCACCCTGCTCTCGGCGGCCGTTCCGGCCGAGCGGCGCGGTACCGCGTTCGGCATCTGGGGCGCCGTCAACGGCCTCGCGGTGGCCACCGGCCCGCTGATCGGCGGCACCCTCACCGAGCACTTCTCCTGGCAGTGGATCTTCTGGCTGAACGTCCCGATCGGCCTGCTCCTGCTGCCGCTGGCGCTGCTGCGGCTGGGCGAGAGCCGCGGTCCCAACCCGCGGCTCGACCTGCCCGGCACCGTGCTCGCCAGCGCCGGCCTGTTCGGCATCGTCTACGGGCTGGTGCGCAGCCAGCCGGACGGTTGGACCAGCACCCCCGTGCTGACCGGGCTGATCGCCGGGCCGCTGGTACTGGCCGCGTTCGTCTGGTACGAACTGCGCGCCGCCAACCCGATGTTGCCGATGCGGCTGTTCCGCAGCCGGGCCTTCAGCACCATCAACGTGGCGAGCCTGCTGATGTTCGTCGGCATGTTCGGATCGATCTTCCTGCTCAGCCAGTTCATGCAGGGCGTACAGGGCTACACGCCGGTCGAGGCCGGGGTGCGGATGCTGCCGTGGACCGGCATGCCGATGATCGTCGCTCCGCTCGCCGGGTTCGTCTCCGACCGGATCGGCGGCCGTCCCGTCGTCGCCGTCGGACTGGCCCTACAGGCGGTCGGCTTGGCCCTCTTCGCACTCGTCGCCGCCACAAACGTGTCGTACGCCACGCTGATACCGGCGCTCGTGGTGAGCGGCACGGGGATGGCGCTGTACTTCGCGCCCAGCTCCAACCTCGTCATGAGCAGCGTCCGACCCGACGAGCAGGGGATCGCCTCCGGCGCGAACAACGCGATGCGGGAGGTGGGCGGCTCGCTGGGGGTCGCCGTGCTGTCCTCCGTCTTCTCCTCCCAGGGCGGCTACACGTCCGCGCAGTCCTTTGTGGACGGCCTGACCCCCGCGCTGTGGGTGGGTGCGGCAGCGGTGGCGGTGGCCGCGGCGGTGGTGGCGCTTCCGGCGAGCCCGCGCCGGCGCGCGGTTGATCTGCCCAGCCACCCGCCGGTAACCGTCTCCTGACCGCCCGGGGGCCTTTCCCGCCCGCCCTTTCGCCGGGCACCCCGGCCCACCACCAGCCGCGCGCAGGGCAGGCGAGGGCCGAGGGCAAGCGGGTGGGCCGGTGGGAGAGAACCCCGCCCCCTTAATGTGGTGGGGTGCAGGTAACCCACGACACCCCCCTGGCCCCCCTCACCACCTTCCGGCTGGGCGGCCCCGCCGCCCGCCTGGTGACGGCAACCACCGACGAAGAGGTGATCGAGACCGTCCGCGCCGCGGACGAGTCCCGTACGCCCCTGCTGGTCATCGCGGGCGGCAGCAACCTCGTCATCGGCGACGACGGCTTCGACGGTGTCGTCCTGCGCATCGCCACCAAGGGCCTGGTCCTCAACGGCGCGGATCTGGAGCTGGCCGCCGGTGAGAACTGGTCGGAGGCCGTCGCCCGCACCGTGGAGGCGGGCCTCGCCGGTGTGGAGTGCCTGGCCGGAATCCCCGGCTCCGCGGGCGCCACGCCCATCCAGAACGTCGGAGCGTACGGGCAGGAGGTCGCCTCGACGATCACTGAGGTGATCGCCTACGACCGGGCCGCACGCGAGACGGTGTCGCTGGCCAACGAGGAGTGCGGCTTCGACTACCGGCACAGCCGTTTCAAGGCCGACCCGCAGCGCTACGTGGTGCTGCGGGTGCGCTACCGGCTGGAGGACGCGGGCGGGCTGTCCGCGCCGATCCGGTACGCCGAGGTGGCCAGCGCCCTGGGCGTCGCCCAGGGCGAGCGGGCCCCCGCGGCGCAGGCCCGTGACACGGTGCTGAAGCTGCGCGCGGGCAAGGGCATGGTGCTGGACCCCGAGGACCACGACACCTGGTCGGCCGGGTCGTTCTTCACCAATCCCGTCCTCGACCAGCGCACGTACGAGGAGTTCCTGGACCGGGTGCGGGCCCGGCTCGGCGACGACGTACGCCCGCCCGCCTATCCGGCGGGCGGCGGCCACACCAAGACCTCGGCCGCCTGGCTCATCGACAAGGCCGGGTTCACCAAGGGCTACGGCACCGGCCCGGCCCGCATCTCCAGCAAGCACACGCTGGCGCTCACCAACCGCGGCGCCGCCACCACCGAGGACCTGCTCGCGCTGGCCCGTGAGGTCAGGGACGGGGTGCGGGACACCTTCGGGGTGACGCTCGTGAATGAACCGGTTATGGTCGGCGTCCGTCTGTGAAACGGGGCGGACCATGGTGAGCCCGCCGGTCTCGCCCCGGTAACCGTCGACGAGGCACTCATGAGATTCTCATCCCAACGCCGACAGGCGGGCAGATGGGGAGGACGAGACACGTGCGGAACGCGGGTACGGCCGCTGACGCGGCCCAGGACGCGGCACATATCGGACGTATCGGTCTCGGGCCGGTGCGGTGGCACCACGCGGTACTGACGCTGTGGACCGCGTGCTGGTTCTTCGTGGCCACCCGGCACGGCGGAGTTTCCTGGCACTACCTCAAGCAGGGCGAGCAACTGCTGTTCGGCCAGGTGGGCGGCGGCGGCCTGGCGCTGTACGCCAACCACCCCGAGTTGCAGATCGGCCCGGTCAGCTTCCTGGCCGCCGGGCTGTTCGCACCGTTCCCCGCCGGCGTGGGCGAGAAGCTCGCCGAGGCCGCCATGTCGGGCCTCGGCCTGTGGATGGTGGTGCTGATCGGACGCGCCGCCGCCGATCACTACCTGGGCACCGGGACCAACCACAAGCGGCTGCAGCAGCGGGTGCTGATCGCCGGGGCCGCGTTCATCCCGATGTGGGTCGAGGTCTCGGTGCGCTTCGCCCACCTCGACGACGTGCTGGCGCTGTTCTTCACCACGCTCGCGGTACGGTCCCTGGTCCGCGGCCAGGCCACCGCGACCGGTGTCTTCCTCGCCCTCGCCTGCGACTCCAAGCCGTGGGCGGTGGCGTTCCTGCCGCTGCTGCTGGCGCTGCCGAAGCAGACCTGGCTGCGGTCGGCCGCCTGGACGGTCGGACTGGTGGCGATCGCCTGGCTGCCGTTCTACCTCGGCAACATGCACACCATGGCGGCCGCCCACTTCACCATCCCCAACCAGGCCGCCTCCTCGCTGCGCTGGCTCGGCGGCAACGATCCCGTCACCCCGTGGTGGGACCGGCCCGCGCAGATGGCGCTGGGCCTCGGGCTGGGCGCGCTGGCGGTGCGCAGGGGGCGCTGGCCCGCGGTGGTGCTGCTGGCGGCCGACGCGCGGATCGTGCTCGACCCCAGCGTGTACACGTACTACAACGCCTCGGTGCTGCTGGGCACCCTGATCTGGGATGCCATCGGGCAGCGCCGCCTGGTGCCGTGGGTGAGCTGGATCGCGCTGATCTCGCTGTACGGCAGCGTGCTGATCGTGCCGTCGGACTCCGCCCGGGGCCTGATCAGGCTCGCCTTCGCGGTCGGCTCGGCGGCTTACGTGCTGCTGTGGCCGATGCGGGAGCCGCGCAATCGGCGCGGCGGCAATCGGCGTACGGCGGGCACCGTGCCCCAGCAGCGCAGCCCGGTCGACGAGCACCTCCACCCGCTGTACGCCAACCCGGCGGGCTGACCCGCCCGTTGGGGACGGGCGCCTATGACGCCAGCCACTCCTTGACGCCCGACAGCAGGCGCTCCTGGACCTCCCGCGGCGCCCTTGAGCCGCGTACCGACTGGCTCGCCAGGTCGGCCAGCTGCTCGTCGGTGAAACCGTGCGCGGAGCGGGCGAGTTCGTACTGGGCGGCCAGCCGGGAGCCGAACAGCAGCGGGTCGTCCGCGCCCAGCGCTACCGGGACGCCCGCCTCGTAGAGCGTCCGCAGCGGTACGTCCCGCTGGTTCGCGTAGACGCCCAGGGCCACGTTGGACGACGGGCACACCTCACAGGTGATCTGCCGTTCCGCGAGCCTGGCCAGCAGCCGTGGGTCCTCGGCGGCCCGTACGCCGTGGCCGATGCGCTCGGCGCGCAGGTCGTCCAGGCAGTCCCGCACGCTGTACGGCCCGGCCAGCTCGCCGCCGTGCGGCGCCGCCAGCAGCCCGCCGTCCCGCGCGATGGCGAAGGCGCGGTCGAAGTCCCTTGCCAGGCCGCGCCGCTCGTCGTTGCTCAGCCCGAAGCCGACCACCCCGCGGTCCGCGTACCGTACCGCGAGGCGGGCCAGGGTACGGGCGTCCAGCGGGTGCTTCGTACGGTTGGCGGCGACCAGCACCGCCATGCCGAGGCCGGTCTCCCGCGAGGCCGTCTCCACCGCGTCCAGGATGATCTCCAGGGCCGGGATCAGGCCGCCCAGCCGGGGGGCGTACGAGGTGGGGTCGACCTGGATCTCCAGCCAGCCGGAGCCTTCCCGTACGTCCTCCTCGGCGGCCTCGCGGACCAGCCGCTGGATGTCCTCGGGACTGCGCAGCACAGAGCGCGCGATGTCGTACAGCCGCTGGAAGCGGAACCAGCCGCGCTCATCGGTGGCGCGCAGCTTGGGCGGCTCCGCCGCGGTGAGGGCGTCAGGCAGGTGGACGCCGTACTTGTCGGCGAGCTCCAGCAGGGTGCCGGGTCGCATGGAGCCGGTGAAGTGGAGGTGCAGGTGTGCCTTCGGCAGTTGGGATACGTCGCGCGCCATCCCAGGATCCTGCCGCAGCGGCCACCGCCGGGGGAACCGTTTTGCCGATTTCGGGGGCTTCGCCCGCTCCGCCCCCCGGGCGGATGCGACCCGGGGGCCGGTGGTGCCCACCCTCCCCCCGGCTACCGCTGGGAGTACCCCGACCCCGCGGGGCTGCCGCCCACAAGCGGGGCGGGCGGGACGGGTGGGCGTAACCGTGTCAGTCGCGGGCCTCGCCCAGGAGCTTCTGCACGCGGGAGATGCCCTCCACCAGGTCCTCGTCGCCCAGGGCGTAGGACAGGCGCAGGTAGCCGGGGGTGCCGAAGGCCTCACCGGGGACCACCGCGACCTCGACCTCTTCCAGGATCAGGGCCGCCAGGTCGACCGAGGTCTGCGGGCGCTTGCCGCGGATCTCCTTGCCGAGCAGGCCCTTGACCGACGGGTACGCGTAGAACGCGCCCTCCGGCTCCGGGCAGACGACGCCGTTGATCTCGTTGAGCATCCGCACCATCGTCCGGCGCCGCCGGTCGAAGGCCTCGCGCATCGTCGCGACCGCGTCCAGGTCACCGGAGACCGCCGCCAGCGCGGCGACCTGTGCGACGTTGGACACGTTCGAGGTGGCGTGCGACTGCAGGTTGGTGGCCGCCTTGACGACGTCCTTCGGGCCGATCAGCCAGCCGACCCGCCAACCGGTCATCGCGTAGGTCTTGGCGACGCCGTTGACCACGATGCACTTGTCCCGCAGCTCGGGGACGACCACCGGCAGCGACGAGAACCGCGCCTCGCCGTACACCAGGTGCTCGTAGATCTCGTCGGTGAGGACCCACAGGCCCTTCTCGGCGGCCCAGCGGCCGATCTCCTCGACCTGCTCGCGCGAGTAGACCGCGCCGGTCGGGTTCGAGGGCGAGACGAACAGCAGCACCTTGGTGTTCGGGGTGCGGGCCGCCTCCAGTTGCTCGACGCTGACCCGGTAGCCAGTGGTCTCGTCGGCCACCACCTCCACCGGAACGCCGCCGGACAGCCGGATCGACTCCGGGTAGGTGGTCCAGTACGGCGTCGGGACGATCACCTCGTCGCCCGGGTCCAGGATCGCGGCGAAGGCCTCGTAGATCGCCTGCTTGCCGCCGTTGGTGACCAGCACCTGGGAGGCGTCGACCTCGTAACCGGAGTCGCGCAGGGTCTTGGCGGCGATGGCCTGCCTGAGCTCGGGCAGGCCGCCCGCGGGGCTGTAGCGGTGGTACTTGGGGTCGTGGCAGGCCTTGGCCGCCGCGTCGACGATGTAGTCGGGCGTCGGGAAGTCCGGCTCGCCCGCGCCGAATCCGATGACCGGGCGTCCGGCGGCCTTGAGCGCCTTCGCCTTGGCGTCCACGGCGAGGGTCGCGGACTCGGAGATCGCGCCGATGCGGGCCGAGACCCGTCGGTCGGTGGGAGACGTTTCGGGGGAAGTAGCGGTCATGGCTGCCATCGTCGCAGACCGGTACCGGGGGTGGCACGGTGGTTTCGGATGGGCCCGTCAACTCGTGCGGCGGCGGTGCCGACGGTGGCCGGAACGACCCGCTCGGCCTTGCTCGTTCGACGGCCGGGCCCTGAACACGTACACTCATCCCTCGTGACCTCCGAGGGCAGACCCGGGCCGCGCACTCTGTGCGGTGGTTCGGGTGCGGTACGTTGGGGGAACCAAAGGGTCGTAGCTCAATTGGTAGAGCACTGGTCTCCAAAACCAGCGGTTGGGGGTTCAAGTCCCTCCGGCCCTGCTACACGCATTCATCACCAGGGTGCGTGCACGTACGTACGTAAGAACGCACCTGGCCGGGCCGGACGCGGCGCGGCCATGACCCGGATTCAGGTGAGGACCGAGTGACGGAAGCCATTGGCTCCACTGGCTCCACCGCGACGCCTGAAAGTGGTCGGCCCACGGACGCCACCGAAGGCGCTCTGGACTCGCAGGCGAAGAAGAAGCGCGGCGGCAAGCGCGGCAAGAAGGGCCCCTTCGCGCGTATGGGCCTGTTCTACCGGCAGGTCATCGCCGAACTGCGCAAGGTCGTCTGGCCCAGCCGCAGCGACCTCATGTCGTACACCACCGTGGTGATCGCCTTCGTTGCTGTGATGATCGGCATCGTGACTGTGATTGACTGGGGATTTACCGAACTCATTAAGTACGTCTTCGGTTAACAACCCCGCGGAGGGCGCCCGAGCGGGGCGCCTGTTCGCATGTTCAACCCTTTGAAGTCAGGAAGAAGCAGCCATCGTGTCTGACCCGAACCTGTACGACGCCGATGAGACCGCAGCGGCGGCGAAGGCCGACGTTGACGCTGCCGTTTCGGCCGAGGTCGAGGGCGACGACACCGAACGCGAGATCGTCGAGGCGGTCGACGAGACCGACGAGCTCGACGCCGAGGACGCGGAAGCCGGTGTGCCCGCCGAAGAGGCCGCGCTGCACGAGGTAGCTGACGAGGAGATCGCCGAGGAGCCGGTCGACCCGGTCGCCGCGTTCCGCGAGGAGCTCCGCAGCCAGCCCGGCGAGTGGTACGTCATCCACACCTACGCCGGCTACGAGAACCGCGTGAAGTCCAACCTGGAGCAGCGTGCCGTCTCGCTGAACGTCGAGGACTACATCTACCAGGCCGAGGTGCCGCAGGAAGAAGTCGTCCAGATCAAGAACGGCGACCGCCGTACCGTGAAGCAGAACAAGCTCCCCGGTTACGTGCTGGTCCGCATGGACCTGACCAACGAGTCCTGGGGCGTCGTCCGCAACACCCCCGGTGTCACCGGCTTCGTGGGCAACGCCTACGACCCGTACCCGCTGACCCTGGACGAGGTCGTCAAGATGCTCGCGCCGGAGGTCGAGGAGCAGGCCGCCGCGACCGCCGAGGGCGGCGAGGCCGCGCCGAAGAAGAAGGTCGAGGTCCAGGTGCTGGACTTCGAGGTCGGCGACTCCGTGACGGTGACCGACGGCCCGTTCGCGACCCTCCAGGCGACGATCAACGAGATCAACGCCGACTCCAAGAAGGTCAAGGGCCTGGTGGAGATCTTCGGCCGGGAGACCCCGGTCGAGCTGTCCTTCGACCAGATCCAGAAGAACTGAGGTAGGGCGCGGGGGGATCGTCCCCCATGCCCTGTGGGGCCCGAGGCATCGCCTCGGGCCCCAATTTCCTGTTTCGCCGGGCTACCCGTTATCGTGGCTCGGTATGCCTGTCAGCAGGCATAAACACTCTCGACTAGGACCCGGAGAGAGCAATGCCTCCCAAGAAGAAGAAGGTCACGGGGCTGATCAAGCTCCAGATCCAGGCTGGTGCGGCCAACCCGGCTCCGCCGGTCGGCCCCGCGCTGGGTCAGCACGGCGTCAACATCATGGAGTTCTGCAAGGCCTACAACGCCGCGACCGAGTCGCAGCGTGGCATGGTCGTGCCGGTGGAGATCACGGTCTACGAAGACCGCTCCTTCACCTTCATCACCAAGACTCCGCCGGCCGCCAAGCTGATCCTCAAGGCCGCGGGTGTGGACAAGGGCTCCGGCGAGCCGCACAAGACCAAGGTCGCGAAGATCACCCGCGCCCAGGTCCGCGACATCGCCACCACCAAGATGCCCGACCTGAACGCCAACGACCTGGACGCCGCCGAGAAGATCATCCTCGGCACCGCCCGTTCCATGGGCGTCACGGTCGAGGGCTGATCGACCACTCGTAGGTCTTCCGTGGCAGGGCCAGCGCTGGCCCGTACCACGACTCCCATTAACTCGTAGGAGCAGCAGTGAAGCGCAGCAAGAACCTCAAGGCTGCGGACGCCAAGATCGACCGGGAGCGGCTGTACGCCCCGCTTGAGGCCGTCCGTCTCGCCAAGGAGACCTCCACCACCAAGTTCGACTCGACCGTCGAGGTCGCCATGCGTCTGGGCGTTGACCCGCGCAAGGCCGACCAGATGGTCCGCGGCACCGTGAACCTTCCGCACGGCACCGGTAAGACCGCCCGGGTCCTGGTCTTCGCGACCGGTGACCGTGCTGCGGCCGCGGAAGCCGCGGGCGCCGACATCGTCGGCTCCGACGAACTGATCGACGAGGTCGCCAAGGGCCGCCTGGACTTCGACGCCGTCGTCGCCACCCCGGACCTGATGGGCAAGGTCGGCCGCCTGGGCCGGGTGCTCGGTCCGCGTGGTCTGATGCCGAACCCGAAGACCGGCACCGTGACGCCGGACGTGGCCAAGGCCGTGACCGACATCAAGGGCGGCAAGATCGAGTTCCGCGTCGACAAGCACTCGAACCTGCACTTCATCATCGGCAAGGCGTCGTTCGGTGAGCAGCAGCTGGTCGAGAACTACGCCGCGGCGCTGGACGAGATCCTCCGTCTGAAGCCGTCGGCCGCCAAGGGCCGCTACATCAAGAAGGCCGCCATCAGCACCACGATGGGCCCCGGCGTTCCGGTCGACCCGAACCGCACCCGTAACCTCCTCGCCGAGGAGGACGCCGCCGCCGTCTGATCCGCGGCGCACCGCTTCCGGACCCCCGGTCACCCGTGTCACCACGGGCGACCGGGGGTCCGGTCGTGTTGTCAGTGGCATGCGCTAGCGTTCTTGCCGCACATCGATCATGGGGGAGAAGCAGCATGCGCAGCACCCAACTACGCAACGCCGCCACGGCAGTTGCCGTCGTCGCCGCACTGGGCACCGTCTCGGCCTGCGGCGGCGGCAAGTCCAACACCGGCGCCCGGCAGGCCGGTGCGCCGTCCGGCGGCCAGCAGCAGCCGGTGATCGCCTCGGCCATCAGCGACCTGCTGAAGGTCAAGAGCAGCACGGACAAGGCCCATTCAGCCAAGGTGGACGCCGAGATCGACCAGGGGCAGTTGGGTAAGACGCACCAGTCGGGTGCGGTGGACTGGTCGGACGGCTACCAAGGCGACGTGACGATCACCCCGGAGGGGGGCTCGGTCGCGGGCGCCATGGGCATGAACGAGGCTCGATACACCAAGGACGCCCTGTACATGCGGATGGGCGGCAAGTCGGGCGGCGACCACTGGCTGCAGTACCCCTACGCCGAGTTGGACAAGCAGGGCGCCAACGGCAAGGCCATACGCCAGCAGATGCAGAGCGGCAGCCCCAACCAGACGGTGCTGATGCTGATCGCCAGCGGCGACGTCAAGGTGGTCGGCAAGGAGACCGTCCGCGGAGTCGAGACGACGCACTACTCGGGCCTGGTGGACGCCGGGAAGCTCGCCGCGGACACCACTCCCGGCCTGAGCCGGACCGAGCAGAACCAGTTGAAGCAGCAGCTGCACGACGACGGGGTGACCTCCGACCAGATCGACATCTGGGTCAACGGGGACAACCTGCTGGTGAAGAAGCTTGAGCAGGTGCACACCCCGACGTCCAACATCCGGCAGGAGATCTACTACTCCGACTACGGGGTGAAGGTGAACGTCACCCCGCCCCCGGCATCGCAGACCACCGACGTCGCCGACATCACCAAGCAGGCGCAGAACCTCGGGAACTGACCGGGGCCCCCGCCGGGAGGCGATTTGCCTCCCGGAGCGGCACTCGCGTACTCTCATCCAGAAGCCAGAGACCGCTGGTCGTCGTCGTGCCCATATCCGGGCATGGTGACCGAAGGATCCGCTAGATGCGGACGGCCCGCGCAGGTGTGTTTGAGGACCAGCTCCCGGACCATGTCCGGTCGAGCCACGCCCCGTGCGCCCCTGCGCCGGGGCGTTTGTACGTTCGAAGCCCCTTCCGTGCGGTCCGCAATCACCCGGAAGGAGGCCGAGGCTCATGGCGAGGCCCGACAAGGCTGCCGCGGTTGCCGAGCTGACGGACAAGTTCCGCAACTCCAACGCCGCTGTGCTCACCGAGTACACCGGTCTCACCGTGGCGCAGCTCAGGCAGCTGCGTCGTTCGCTCGGTGAGGACGCCCAGTACAGCGTGGCCAAGAACACGCTGACCAAGATCGCGGCCAACGAGGCCGGGATCACCACGCTCGACGACCTGTTCATGGGTTCGACGGCGATCACCTTCGTCACCGGTGACCCGGTGACGTCGGCGAAGACGCTTCGTGACTTCGCCAAGGACAACCCCGCGCTCGTGATCAAGGGCGGTGTCCTTGAGGGCAAGGCGCTGTCCGCCGACGAGATCAAGAAGCTCGCGGACCTCGAGTCCCGCGAGGTGCTGCTCAGCAAGCTGGCCGGTGCCATGAAGGGCAAGCAGTCCCAGGCTGCCTCCCTCTTCCAGGCGCTGCCGTCGAAGCTCGTCCGCACCGTGGACGCGCTGCGCGCCAAGCAGGCCGAGCAGGGCGGTGCCGAGTAATTCGGCTCGCGCATTGACCAGCGCCGCCCGAGCGCGCTGGTCGTAGCGGGCCGCACGCCCGCCGACATGTACATCCGGCACCTGCCGACTTAGTGGAAGGACCCGCCATCATGGCGAAGCTGACCAAGGACGAGCTGCTGTCGCAGTTCGAGGAGATGACCCTCATCGAGCTGGCCGAGTTCGTCTCCGCCTTCGAGGAGAAGTTCGACGTCACCGCCGCCGCTGCCGCGCCCGTCGTCATGGCTGGCGGTGCCGCCGGTGGCGCCGAGGCCGCGCAGGAGGAGGAGAAGGACGAGTTCGACGTCATCCTCACCGGCGCCGGCGACAAGAAGATCCAGGTCATCAAGGTCGTGCGTGAGCTGACCTCGCTCGGCCTGAAGGAGGCCAAGGACCTGGTCGACGGCACCCCGAAGCCGGTCCTGGAGAAGGCCACCAAGGAGGCCGCGGACAAGGCTGCCGAGGCCCTCAAGGCCGCTGGCGCCTCCGTCGAGGTCAAGTAAGGCCCAACACGGCGCAGGCCGTGTGTGCCCCTTTCGAGGGGCTGATCAGCCGCAGGGCGGCCACCCTTTCGGGTGGCCGCCCTGCGGTCTTCCGCTCGACGGGCACCTGGTTCCGCGCCGTTGTCGGCGGACCCGGGTATGGTGATCTTCGCTGGTTCGCCGAGTCCCGCCGCGAGGGTCCGTCGTGGGGTCCGATGTGAGGATCTCCGAGGGGCGGGGGCCTTGACGAACCGGACGCAGCGCGCAATTCTCAGGACGCGTCGTGATGTCGGTCCGGGTGTCGAGGCATGGATCGCGGACGATGCGGGAATGACTGAGGTCGAGCGCAGCACCCAGCAGGACCCAGACAGGATCCAAGTAGGCGGGATCCAAGGAGTAGTGCCCGGCCACGGCCGGGCCTATGGATGACGAGGGGGAGAAGATTCGGTCTCCGAATCTCTGCTCTGGACATCAGTGTGCCGAGTGGCTACACTGACCCTTTGCGCTGCCTGTTAGCTGCCGCCTGGCCCGTCACCAGCGGCGAGCCCGAGTCTGAGCACGAAAAAGCGGAGATGTCCACGACCAGGATGTCACCGGTGTGCCCAGGGGTGGACCGGTACGCGCGTAGTGAGTCCGAGCCCTCGGAAGGACCCCCTCTTGGCCGCCTCGCGCAACGCCTCGACTGCCAATACGAACAACGGCGCAAGCACCGCCCCGCTGCGCATCTCCTTCGCGAAGATCAAGGAGCCGCTTGAGGTTCCGAACCTTCTAGCGTTGCAAACCGAGAGCTTCGATTGGCTGCTCGGCAATGCCGCATGGAAGGCTCGTGTCGAGGCGGCTCTCGACAACGGGCAGGATGTGCCGACCAAGTCCGGTCTGGAGGAGATCTTCGAGGAGATCTCCCCGATTGAGGACTTCTCCGGGTCGATGTCGCTGACCTTCCGCGACCACCGCTTCGAGCCTCCGAAGAACTCGATCGACGAGTGCAAGGAGCGCGACTTCACGTACGCGGCTCCGCTGTTCGTCACCGCCGAGTTCACCAACAACGAGACCGGTGAGATCAAGTCCCAGACGGTCTTCATGGGCGACTTCCCGCTCATGACCAACAAGGGCACCTTCTGCATCAACGGCACCGAGCGTGTCGTGGTCTCCCAGCTGGTCCGCTCGCCCGGTGTGTACTTCGACAGCACCATCGACAAGACCTCCGACAAGGACATCTTCACCGCCAAGATCATCCCGTCCCGGGGTGCCTGGCTGGAGATGGAGATCGACAAGCGCGACATGGTCGGTGTACGCATCGACCGCAAGCGCAAGCAGTCCGTGACCGTACTCCTGAAGGCGCTCGGTTGGACCACCGAGCAGATCCTGGAGGAGTTCGGCGAGTACGAGTCGATGCGCGCCACCCTGGAGAAGGACCACACCCAGGGCCAGGACGACGCGCTGCTCGACATCTACCGCAAGCTGCGTCCGGGCGAGCCGCCGACGCGCGAGGCCGCCCAGACCCTGCTGGAGAACCTCTACTTCAACCCGAAGCGCTACGACCTGGCGAAGGTCGGCCGCTACAAGGTCAACAAGAAGCTCGGCGCCGAGCAGCCGCTGGACGCCGGTGTGCTGACCACCGACGACGTCATCGCCACCATCAAGTACCTGGTCAAGCTGCACGCCGGTGAGACCGAGACGGTCTCCACGGACGGCGAGACCATCCCGGTCGAGGTGGACGACATCGACCACTTCGGCAACCGCCGTCTGCGCAACGTCGGCGAGCTGATCCAGAACCAGGTCCGCACCGGTCTGGCTCGTATGGAGCGTGTCGTCCGCGAGCGGATGACCACCCAGGACGTCGAGGCGATCACGCCGCAGACCCTGATCAACATCCGGCCGGTCGTCGCCTCCATCAAGGAGTTCTTCGGCACCAGCCAGCTGTCCCAGTTCATGGACCAGACCAACCCGCTGTCGGGTCTGACCCACAAGCGCCGTCTGTCGGCGCTGGGTCCGGGCGGTCTGTCCCGTGAGCGGGCCGGTCTTGACGTCCGTGACGTGCACCCGTCGCACTACGGCCGTATGTGCCCGATCGAGACGCCGGAAGGCCCGAACATCGGTCTGATCGGTTCGCTCGCCTCGTACGGCCGGGTCAACGCGTTCGGCTTCATCGAGACCCCGTACCGCAAGGTGGAGGACGGCCGGGTCACCGAAGAGGTGCACTACCTGACCGCCGACGAGGAGGACCGCTACCTCATCGCGCAGGCGAACGCCGCGCTGACCGAGGAGGGCACCTTCGCCGAGGGCCGTGTGCTGGTCCGCCGCCGTGGCGGTGAGGTCGACCTGGTGCCGTCGCAGGACGTGGACTACATGGACGTCTCGCCGCGCCAGATGGTGTCGGTCGCGACCGCCATGATCCCGTTCCTGGAGCACGACGACGCCAACCGCGCGCTCATGGGTTCGAACATGATGCGCCAGGCGGTGCCGCTGCTCAAGGCCGAGTCGCCGCTGGTGGGTACCGGCATCGAGTACCGCGCCGCGGTCGACGCCGGTGACGTGATCACCGCCGAGAAGGACGGTGTGGTCCAGGAGGTCTCCGCGGACTACGTCACCGTCGCCAACGACGACGGCACGTACACCACGTACCGGGTCGCCAAGTTCAACCGCTCCAACCAGGGCACCTCCTTCAACCAGAAGGTCGTCGTGGACGACGGCGCCCGCGTGGTCGCCGGCCAGGTGCTCGCCGACGGCCCGTCCACCGACCAGGGTGAGATGGCGCTCGGCAAGAACCTGCTCGTGGCGTTCATGCCGTGGGAGGGCCACAACTACGAGGACGCGATCATCCTTTCGCAGCGCCTCGTGCAGGACGACGTCCTCTCCTCGATCCACATCGAGGAGCACGAGGTCGACGCCCGTGACACCAAGCTCGGCCCCGAGGAGATCACCCGGGACATCCCGAACGTCTCCGAGGAGGTCCTGGCCGACCTCGACGAGCGCGGCATCATCCGCATCGGTGCCGAGGTCGTCGCGGGCGACATCCTGGTCGGCAAGGTCACCCCGAAGGGCGAGACCGAGCTGACCCCGGAGGAGCGCCTGCTGCGCGCGATCTTCGGTGAGAAGGCCCGTGAGGTCCGTGACACCTCGCTGAAGGTGCCGCACGGTGAGACCGGCAAGGTCATCGGCGTGCGCGTCTTCGACCGCGAGGAGGGCGACGAGCTGCCGCCGGGCGTGAACCAGCTGGTCCGCGTCTACGTGGCGCAGAAGCGCAAGATCACCGACGGCGACAAGCTCGCCGGCCGGCACGGCAACAAGGGTGTCATCTCCAAGATCCTCCCGGTCGAGGACATGCCGTTCCTGGAGGACGGCACGCCGGTCGACATCATCCTCAACCCGCTGGGTGTGCCGTCCCGAATGAACCCGGGACAGGTCCTGGAGATCCACCTGGGCTGGCTGGCCAAGCAGGGCTGGGACGTCTCCGGCATCGCCGAGGAGTGGGCGCGCCGGCTGCAGGTCATCGAGGCCGACCGGGTCGAGCCCGGCACCAACGTGGCCACCCCGGTCTTCGACGGTGCCCGTGAGGACGAGATCGCCGGTCTGTTCGAGTCGACGATCCCGAACCGCGACGGCGACCGGATGGTGCTGCCCTCGGGTAAGGCCCGGCTGTTCGACGGCCGCTCCGGCGAGCCGTTCCCGGCGCCGATCTCCGTCGGCTACATGTACATCCTGAAGCTGCACCACCTGGTGGACGACAAGCTGCACGCCCGGTCCACCGGTCCGTACTCGATGATCACCCAGCAGCCGCTGGGTGGTAAGGCCCAGTTCGGTGGCCAGCGCTTCGGTGAGATGGAGGTGTGGGCGCTGGAGGCTTACGGCGCCGCTTACGCCCTCCAGGAGCTGCTGACCATCAAGTCCGACGACGTTCTCGGTCGTGTGAAGGTCTACGAGGCCATCGTCAAGGGCGAGAACATCCCCGAGCCCGGCATTCCCGAGTCCTTCAAGGTGCTCATCAAGGAAATGCAGTCGCTCTGCCTGAACGTGGAGGTGCTGTCCAGCGACGGTATGTCCATCGAAATGCGTGACACCGACGAGGATGTCTTCCGCGCTGCGGAGGAACTCGGTATCGACCTGTCCCGGCGCGAGCCGAGCAGCGTCGAAGAGGTCTGACGGGTTGGCCGGGGGCCTCACCACAGGGCCCCCGGCTCTCCCCGGACCCGTTCAGACCATGTTTGACACTCGACCCCGAAAGAGGGATTGACGACCAGTGCTCGACGTCAACTTCTTCGACGAGCTGCGGATCGGCCTGGCCACCGCGGACGACATCCGTCAGTGGTCGCACGGCGAGGTAAAGAAGCCGGAGACCATTAACTACCGCACCCTCAAGCCCGAAAAGGACGGACTCTTCTGCGAGAAGATCTTCGGTCCGACCCGGGACTGGGAGTGCTACTGCGGCAAGTACAAGCGTTTCCGCTTCAAGGGCATCATCTGTGAGCGCTGCGGTGTCGAGGTGACTCGCGCCAAGGTGCGTCGTGAGCGGATGGGCCACATCGAGCTGGCCGCGCCCGTCACGCACATCTGGTACTTCAAGGGCGTCCCGTCGCGCCTGGGCTACCTGCTGGACCTGGCGCCGAAGGACCTGGAGAAGGTCATCTACTTCGCCGCCTACATGATCACGTGGGTGGACGAGGAGCGCCGCACCCGCGACCTGCCGTCGCTGGAGGCCCAGGTCTCCGTCGAGCGCCAGCAGGTCGAGCAGCGCCGTGACGCCGACGTCGAGGCCCGCCAGAAGAAGCTTGAGGCCGACCTGGCGGAGCTGGAGGCCGAGGGCGCCAAGGCCGACGTGCGCCGCAAGGTGCGCGAGGGCGCCGAGCGCGAGATGAAGCAGCTGCGTGACCGTGCGCAGCGCGAGATCGACCGCCTCGACGAGGTGTGGAGCCGCTTCAAGTCCCTCAAGGTCCAGGACCTGGAGGGCGACGAGCTGCTCTACCGCGAGCTGCGCGACCGCTTCGGCACCTACTTCATGGGCGGCATGGGCGCCGCGGCGCTGCAGAAGCGCCTGGAGTCCTTCGACCTGGAGGAGGAGGCCGAGAAGCTCCGCGAGATCATCCGGACCGGCAAGGGCCAGAAGAAGACCCGTGCGCTCAAGCGCCTCAAGGTCGTCTCCGCGTTCCTGCAGACCCGCAACAGCCCCAACGGCATGGTGCTGGACTGCGTCCCGGTGATCCCGCCGGACCTGCGCCCGATGGTGCAGCTGGACGGTGGCCGCTTCGCGACCTCCGACCTGAACGACCTGTACCGCCGTGTGATCAACCGGAACAACCGCCTCAAGCGTCTCCTTGACCTCGGTGCCCCCGAGATCATCGTGAACAACGAGAAGCGGATGCTCCAGGAGGCCGTCGACGCGCTGTTCGACAACGGCCGCCGCGGCCGTCCGGTCACCGGCCCGGGCAACCGTCCGCTGAAGTCCCTCAGCGACATGCTGAAGGGCAAGCAGGGCCGCTTCCGGCAGAACCTGCTCGGTAAGCGTGTCGACTACTCGGCCCGTTCCGTCATCGTCGTCGGCCCGCAGCTCAAGCTGCACCAGTGCGGTCTGCCCAAGGCCATGGCGCTGGAGCTGTTCAAGCCGTTCGTGATGAAGCGGCTGGTCGACCTCAACCACGCGCAGAACATCAAGTCGGCCAAGCGCATGGTCGAGCGTGGCCGCACCGTCGTGTACGACGTGCTGGAAGAGGTCATCGCCGAGCACCCGGTGCTGCTGAACCGTGCGCCGACCCTGCACCGTCTGGGTATCCAGGCGTTCGAGCCGCAGCTGGTCGAGGGCAAGGCCATCCAGATCCACCCGCTCGTGTGCACCGCGTTCAACGCGGACTTCGACGGTGACCAGATGGCCGTGCACCTGCCGCTGTCCGCGGAGGCGCAGGCCGAGGCCCGCATCCTGATGCTGTCCTCGAACAACATCCTCAAGCCCGCCGACGGCCGTCCGGTGACGATGCCGACGCAGGACATGGTCCTGGGTCTGTTCTTCCTCACCACGGACTCCGAGGAGCGCGAGGTCAAGGGCGAGGGCCGGGCGTTCGGCTCGGTCGCCGAGGCCATCATGGCGCTCGACGCCCGCGAGCTGTCGCTCCAGGCCAAGGTGGACATCCGCTTCCCGGTCGGCACCGTCCCGCCGCGTGGCTGGACCCCGCCGCCCGCCGAGGAGGGCGAGCCGGAGTGGCAGCAGGGTGACCCGTTCCGTCTGACCACCACGCTGGGCCGGGCGCTGTTCAACGAGCTGCTGCCCGAGGACTACCCGTTCGTGGACTACTCGGTGGGCAAGAAGCAGCTCTCCGAGATCGTCAACGACCTCGCCGAGCGCTACCCGAAGGTCGTCGTCGCGGCGACGCTGGACAACCTGAAGTCGGCCGGTTTCCACTGGGCGACCCGGTCCGGTGTCACCGTCGCGATCTCCGACGTGGTCGTCCCGGAGGCCAAGAAGACCATCCTCGCGGGCTACGAGGCGCAGGACGAGAAGGTCCAGAAGCAGTACGAGCGCGGCCTGATCACCAAGGAAGAGCGGTCCCAGGAGCTCATCGCGATCTGGACCAAGGCGACCAACGAGGTCGCCGAGGCCATGAACGAGAACTTCCCGAGGACCAACCCGATCTTCATGATGGTCGACTCGGGTGCTCGTGGAAACATGATGCAGATGCGTCAGATCGCGGGTATGCGTGGTCTGGTGTCCAACGCGAAGAACGAGACCATCCCGCGGCCCATCAAGGCGTCGTTCCGTGAGGGTCTCACCGTGCTGGAGTACTTCATCTCCACCCACGGTGCCCGTAAGGGTCTCGCGGACACCGCGCTGCGTACCGCCGACTCGGGTTACCTGACCCGTCGTCTGGTGGACGTCTCGCAGGACGTGATCATCCGCGAGGAGGACTGCGGCACCGAGCGCGGCCTGAAGCTGGCCATCGCCGAGCGCGGCGAGGACGGCGTGCTGCGCAAGGCGGCCGGCGTCGAGACCAGCGTGTACGCGCGCAGCCTGGCCGAGGACATCGTGGTCGACGGAAAGGTGCTGGCCCCGGCCGGTACCGACCTCGGCGACGTGCTCATCGACCAGCTGATCCTGCACGGTGTCGAGACGGTCAAGACCCGCTCGATCCTCACCTGCGAGTCCGCCGTCGGCACCTGCGCGATGTGCTACGGCCGTTCGCTGGCCACCGGCAAGCTGGTGGACATCGGCGAGGCGGTCGGCATCATCGCCGCCCAGTCGATCGGTGAGCCCGGTACCCAGCTGACGATGCGTACCTTCCACACCGGTGGTGTGGCCGGTGACGACATCACCAAGGGTCTGCCGCGTGTGGTCGAGCTCTTCGAGGCCCGTACCCCGAAGGGTCTGGCCCCGATCAGCGAGGCCGAGGGCCGGGTCCGGATCGAGGAGACCGAGAAGACCCGCAAGATCGTCATCACCCCGGACGACGGCAGCGACGAGATCGCCTACGCGGTCTCGAAGCGTGGCCGCCTGCTGGTGGACGAGGGCGACCACGTCACGGTCGGCCAGAAGCTGATGGCCGGTACCGAGAACCCGCACGACGTGCTGCGGATCCTCGGCCAGCGCGCCGTCCAGATCCACCTGCTGGGCGAGGTCCAGAAGGTCTTCACCTCGCAGGGTGTGTCGATCCACGACAAGCACATCGAGATCATCATCCGGCAGATGCTGCGCCGGGTGACGATCATCGAGTCGGGCGACGCGGAGCTGCTGCCCGGCGAGCTGGTCGAGCGCGGTCGCTTCGAGCAGGAGAACCGCCGTGTGGTCGCCGAGGGTGGTCACCCCGCCTCCGGCCGCCCGCAGCTGATGGGTATCACCAAGGCCTCGCTGGCCACGGAGTCCTGGCTGTCGGCCGCCTCCTTCCAGGAGACGACCCGGGTGCTCACCGACGCGGCGATCCACGCCAAGTCGGACTCCCTGCTGGGCCTCAAGGAGAACGTCATCCTCGGTAAGCTCATCCCGGCCGGTACGGGTCTGTCCCGCTACCGCAACATCCGGGTGGAGCCGACCGAGGAGGCCAAGGCCGCCATGTACTCGGCCGTCGGCTACGACGACATCGACTACTCGCCGTTCGGCACCGGCTCCGGCCAGGCCGTTCCGCTGGAGGACTACGACTACGGGCCGTACAACGCGTAGTCGCCTCCTGGCGAGGGACCGTCAAAGGGCGGCCCGCCCCCTCTTCGGAGGGGGCGGGCCGCCCTTTTGCGATCACCAGCACCGCGCCGAGGCAGGAGAAGCGCGCGGCCACCTTCACCGCCACGGCGGCGACCTTTCGGAAGACCATCCAGGCCAACGGGGGCGGGTGGTCCAGGGGCCCGGGGATTCCCTAGGGCTCCCGTGGGACGGACGGTACCTGGGGACGATCCGCCGGGCGACTTCCGGGGTGGAGGCTGATCAACGAAGGTTCTGGTGAGGTACGGGGGGACATGATGGGGCATCAGCTCGAACTCGTGGAGTCGTCGGGCACGGCCAGGGCGTACGGCGGACTCGCCCTCCGTCCGGCACTGGGCACCCGGGGGCGGGCCGCGGTCGAACTCCTCGACGGGGAAGGGGTGTTGGGCGTCTACGTGGACACCGCGTTCAGCGGGCTGCTGCTCGGCGCGCTGCGCGGGCGGCAGCGGGGGGCGGCCTGGGCGCTGGCCTGGGGGAGGACGGGGGCGGATGGGAGAGCGCCCGCGGTGGCGTTCGAGGGCGGCGGGCCGTTGCGGCGGCGCAGTCTGCCGGTCGCGGTGACCGGGGTGGGGGAGCGGTTCTGGATGGCCACTGCCCAGGGGGAGTTCAAAACCGTGACGGCGGCGGCACCGGGCCGGGTGGAGAGCCGGCGGCTCGGGGCTCTGGGGGCGTAGCTCCAGGGGGTGGGGCGCGCGGCCCAGGGAGGACCCAACCTCGACGGAGGCCATTGGCGCCGAAATCCCCTGCGGATGCCGGGACTTGGGGGCGTAGCCCCGGAAGGATCCACAAACCCCGCGGGAGGCGATTCACGCGGAACTCCACGCGCCGCCGCCGCGTCAAGCACTATGGGGGCACGATCCCTAGCCGGGGAGCATGGTCCCTATCAGTGGGGGAGGTACGCGGGCGGATGGCGCACTACGGAGGGCTGCAGCCCTGGGACAACGGCCCGGCCTCGGGCATGCGCGCCTCGCACGCCGACCGGGAGCGCACGGTGGACGTGCTCAAGGCCGCGTTCGCCGAAGGGCGCCTGGGCCAGCAGGAGTACGAGCAGCGGGTGGCGGCGGCCTACCGCGCGCTGACCTACGGCGAGTTGGGCGGCCTGGTCGCCGACCTGCCGCAGGGGCCGGTGCCGATGCCGATGCCCACGGCCGTGCCGCAGCGGGCGCCATCGCTGCCCCCGACCTTCCTGCCGGCGCCGCCACGGCCGACGAACGGGCTGGCGGCGGCCTCGCTGATCTGCGGCCTCGCCGGGGTCGTCCTGGCGGTGCCCGCGGTCCCGGCGATCGTGCTGGGGCACCGGGCACGGGCACAGCTCCGCGCCACCGGTGAGGGCGGCGAAGCCATGGCGACGACCGGGCTGGTGCTGGGCTGGCTGGTGGCCTCGTTCTGGACGCTGATCATCCTGCTGGGCATCGCCGCGGGCTGAGCCGGCAGCGCTGTGCCGCCCGGCCGGATCCGCTCCCTTCCCTGACCGCGACGGGGCCACTACCGTGGCGTCAACGTCCGCGCGGCCCGGCCTGTCCTACGCGTGTGCATTTGTTTTGACCGGAGCCGATGCGCTAGGTACGCTCTGACCTTGTGCCTGGGGTGTCCCCGGGTTCTTGTGCGTGCTCTCAGTCCGCACGGAATTCCGAAACTGCGACATCCAAGAGATGTGAAGCCTGTGCCCGCCCAGCGGGTATGCGCGGAGCCTCCGACACACCCGACCGCGTGGGTCGGGAAAAGTGGCGGTGATCAGCGCTTGTGGCCCAGCAGAACGCCTCGGGTTAGCTTTAACGAGACTGGCACACAGAAACCGGAGAAACGGTGCCTACGATCCAGCAGCTGGTCCGCAAGGGCCGGCAGGACAAGGTCGAGAAGAACAAGACGCCCGCACTGCAGGGTTCCCCGCAGCGCCGTGGCGTCTGCACGCGTGTCTACACGACCACCCCGAAGAAGCCGAACTCGGCCCTGCGTAAGGTCGCGCGTGTGCGTCTGACCAGCGGGATCGAGGTCACCGCTTACATTCCGGGTGAGGGCCACAACCTGCAGGAGCACTCCATCGTGCTCGTGCGTGGCGGTCGTGTGAAGGACCTGCCGGGTGTTCGCTACAAGATCATCCGCGGCTCCCTCGACACTCAGGGCGTCAAGAACCGCAAGCAGGCTCGCAGCCGCTACGGCGCCAAGAAGGAGAAGTAAGAATGCCTCGTAAGGGCCCCGCCCCGAAGCGCCCGGTCATCATCGACCCGGTCTACAACTCTCCTCTGGTGACCTCCCTCATCAACAAGGTGCTGCTGAACGGCAAGCGCTCCACCGCCGAGCGCATCGTCTACGGCGCCATGGAGGGCCTGCGCGAGAAGACCGGCAACGACCCGGTCATCACCCTCAAGCGCGCGCTTGAGAACGTCAAGCCCACCCTTGAGGTCCGCAGCCGCCGCGTCGGTGGCGCCACCTACCAGGTGCCGGTCGAGGTCCGCCCCGCGCGTTCCTCCACGCTGGCGCTGCGTTGGCTGGTCGGTTACTCCCGCGCCCGTCGCGAGAAGACCATGACCGAGCGCCTCATGAACGAGCTGCTCGACGCCTCGAACGGTCTTGGCGCCTCCGTCAAGCGCCGTGAGGACACCCACAAGATGGCCGAGTCCAACAAGGCCTTCGCGCACTACCGCTGGTAGTCGCAACCCCATCGAGAACCGAGAGAAGACTGAGCCATATGGCCACCACTTCACTTGACCTGGCCAAGGTCCGCAACATCGGGATCATGGCCCACATCGACGCGGGCAAGACGACGACCACCGAGCGGATCCTGTTCTACACCGGTGTCTCGTACAAGATCGGTGAAGTCCACGACGGCGCTGCCACCATGGACTGGATGGAGCAGGAGCAGGAGCGCGGCATCACCATCACGTCGGCCGCGACGACCTGTCACTGGAAGGTCGACGAGGTCGACCACACCATCAACATCATCGACACCCCGGGCCACGTCGACTTCACCGTCGAGGTGGAGCGTTCGCTGCGCGTCCTCGACGGTGCCGTCACGGTGTTCGACGGTGTCGCCGGTGTCGAGCCGCAGTCCGAGACCGTTTGGCGTCAGGCGGACCGCTACGGCGTGCCGCGCATCTGCTTCGTCAACAAGCTGGACCGCGTCGGTGCCGAGTTCCACCGCTGCGTCGACATGATCGTCGACCGGCTGGGCGCGGTGCCGCTGGTCATGCAGCTGCCGATCGGTGCCGAGGCCGACTTCAAGGGCGTCATCGACCTGGTCCGCATGAAGGCCCTGGTCTGGTCCGCCGAGGCCGCCAAGGGCGAGATGTACGACACCGTCGACATCCCGGACACGCACGTCGATGCCGCCAACGAGTGGCGCGGCAAGCTGCTGGAGGCCGTGGCCGAGAACGACGAGGAGATGATGGAGCTGTACCTGGAGGGCCAGGAGCCCTCCGAGGAGCAGCTGATCGCGGCGATCCGCCGCATCACCATCAACTCCGGCAAGAGCGACGGCGTCACCGTCACTCCGGTGTTCTGCGGAACCGCTTTCAAGAACAAGGGTGTTCAGCCGCTGCTCGACGCGGTGGTGCGTTACCTCCCCGCGCCGCTGGACGTCGAGGCGATCGAGGGCCACTCGGTGAAGGACGCCGACGAGGTCATCGCCCGCAAGCCGTCCGTGGACGAGCCGCTGTCCGCCCTGGCGTTCAAGATCATGAGCGACCCGCACCTCGGCAAGCTCACCTTCGTCCGGGTGTACTCGGGCCGCCTGGAGACTGGTACTCAGGTCCAGAACTCCGTCAAGGGCAAGAAGGAGCGCATCGGCAAGATCTACCGCATGCACGCCAACAAGCGTGAGGAGATCGCGTCGGTGGGCGCCGGTGACATCGTCGCCGTCATGGGCCTGAAGGACACCACCACGGGCGAGACGCTCTGCGACCCGGCCCACCCGGTGATCCTGGAGTCGATGGAGTTCCCCGCTCCGGTCATCCAGGTCGCCATCGAGCCGAAGTCGAAGGGCGACCAGGAGAAGCTGGGTATCGCCATCCAGCGCCTCGCCGAGGAGGACCCGTCCTTCCAGGTCCACACCGACGAGGAGACCGGCCAGACCATCATCGCGGGCATGGGCGAGCTGCACCTGGACGTGCTGGTCGACCGCATGAAGCGCGAGTTCAAGGTCGAGGCCAACGTCGGCAAGCCGCAGGTGGCGTACCGCGAGACCATCCGCAAGATGGTCGAGAAGGTCGACTACACCCACAAGAAGCAGACGGGTGGTTCTGGCCAGTTCGGTAAGGTCCAGATCACCATCGAGCCGCTTGAGGGTGAGGGCTACGAGTTCGTCAACGCCGTCACCGGTGGCCGCATCCCGCGGGAGTACATCCCGTCCGTGGACGCTGGTTGCCAGGAGGCAATGGAGTTCGGTGTGCTGGCGGGCTACCCGCTGACCGGTGTCAAGGTGACGCTGCTCGACGGCGCCTACCACGACGTCGACTCCTCCGAGCTCGCGTTCAAGATCGCCGGTTCGATGGCCTTCAAGGAGGCCGCCCGCAAGGCCAGCCCGGCCCTGCTCGAGCCGATGATGAAGGTCGAGGTGACCACGCCCGAGGACTACATGGGCGATGTCGTCGGTGACCTCAACTCGCGGCGTGGCCAGATCCAGGCCATGGAGGAGCGTTCGGGCGCCAAGCTCGTGACGGGTCTCGTCCCGCTCTCGGAGATGTTCGGTTACGTCGGCGACCTGCGCAGCAAGACCTCCGGCCGGGCCAGCTACTCCATGCAGTTCGACTCCTACGCCGAGGTTCCGCGGAACGTCGCCGAGGAGATCATCGCGAAGGCCAAGGGCGAGTAGCCGACGTTCTCGCAACGTCCTACAAGCCTTAGGCTTGACGGCAGGCAGTACGGGGCATTCCGCCGCGAACCGTGAGGAACGCGGCGGGTGCCCCGGCAGCCGGCACTTAATCCGCGGGTTGGCACACGTAAGCAGGCCCTTCGGGGTCCTCACCAACCCGGCAAAGATCACCTGGCGCCGATGAAGTAAGGCGTACAGAACCACTCCACAGGAGGACCCCAGTGGCGAAGGCGAAGTTCGAGCGGACTAAGCCGCACGTCAACATCGGCACCATCGGTCACATCGACCACGGTAAGACGACCCTTACCGCGGCGATCACCAAGGTGCTGCACGACAAGTACCCGGACCTGAACGAGGCCTCGGCGTTCGATCAGATCGACAAGGCTCCTGAGGAGCGTCAGCGCGGTATCACCATCTCCATCGCGCACGTCGAGTACCAGACCGAGTCGCGTCACTACGCGCACGTCGACTGCCCGGGTCACGCGGACTACATCAAGAACATGATCACCGGTGCGGCGCAGATGGACGGCGCCATCCTGGTGGTCGCCGCCACCGACGGCCCGATGCCGCAGACCAAGGAGCACGTGCTCCTGGCCCGCCAGGTCGGCGTTCCGTACATCGTCGTTGCCCTGAACAAGGCCGACATGGTGGACGACGAGGAGATCCTGGAGCTCGTCGAGCTCGAGGTCCGTGAGCTCCTCTCCGAGTACGAGTTCCCGGGCGACGACGTCCCGGTCGTCAAGGTCTCGGCGCTCAAGGCGCTCGAGGGCGACGCCGAGTGGGGCGAGTCGGTCCTCAACCTCATGAACGCCGTCGACGAGGCGATCCCGCAGCCGGAGCGCGACGTCGACAAGCCGTTCCTGATGCCGATCGAGGACGTCTTCACCATCACCGGTCGCGGTACGGTCGTCACCGGCCGTATCGAGCGTGGTGTCCTCAAGGTCAACGAGACCGTCGACATCATCGGCATCAAGCCGGAGAAGACCACCACCACGGTCACCGGCATCGAGATGTTCCGCAAGCTGCTCGACGAGGGCCAGGCCGGTGAGAACGTCGGTCTGCTGCTCCGCGGCATCAAGCGCGAGGACGTCGAGCGCGGCCAGGTCATCATCAAGCCGGGCTCGGTCACCCCGCACACCGAGTTCGAGGCCCAGGCCTACATCCTGTCGAAGGACGAGGGTGGTCGTCACACCCCGTTCTTCAACAACTACCGCCCGCAGTTCTACTTCCGTACCACGGACGTGACCGGCGTTGTGACCCTCCCCGAGGGCACCGAGATGGTCATGCCGGGCGACAACACCACCATGTCGGTCCAGCTGATCCAGCCGGTCGCCATGGAGGAGGGCCTGAAGTTCGCCATCCGTGAGGGTGGTCGGACCGTCGGCGCCGGCCAGGTCACCAAGATCAACAAGTGACCCAGCGCTAACGCGAGCCCCGCACATCCTTCGGGTGTGCGGGGTTTTGCGTTTTCCCGCGGGGGCGTCGCCGTCAATTTCCCTGGGGATCCGGGTGCTTGACGACGGAAACGGGTTCTGGGGTCCGCCACGGAAAGGCCCTTCCCCCATCCCCGACGCGGAGCGTCAAGGCGCACCCCCGCCCGATTGGCCAGAGTGGCCAGCGATATGGCACACTTGCCAGGTTGCTCGGTTGAGTGCCGATGCTGCGCGCCTCCCGTCGGGAGGACTGGAAGCGAGTCCCGCAGTACTCGTCGCCCCTTGTCAGGGGCGGAAGTACGGGAATCTTCCGGGAAGCGTCAGCGCGGAACTCGCCAGGCACCCGGTGGATGTCTTTCCCCCAAACCCCCCGAACGGGGATCCCGCATGTGGATTTCTGTGAGAGGGCTCGCGACACGCCCGACCGCGTGGGTCGGGGAAGTCGCAGGGAAAGCGCCAGCCACCGGGTCCCAGAGCGTTACGAGAGACAGGACTACGGAGTAGCCATGGCGGGACAGAAGATCCGCATCCGGCTCAAGGCCTACGACCACGAGGTCATCGACTCCTCGGCGAAGAAGATCGTCGAGACGGTGACCCGTACTGGTGCGCAGGTCGCGGGCCCGGTGCCGCTGCCCACTGAGAAGAACGTGTACTGCGTCATCAAGTCGCCGCACAAGTACAAGGACTCGCGCGAGCACTTCGAGATGCGTACGCACAAGCGCCTCATCGACATCCTCGACCCCACGCCGAAGACGGTTGACTCGCTGATGCGTCTCGACCTGCCGGCCGGCGTCGACATCGAGATCAAGCTCTGAGGTGACGCGCGAGATGGCTAAGCAGATTAAGGGCGTCCTGGGCGAGAAGCTCGGCATGACCCAGGTCTGGGACGAGAACAACCGTGTCGTCCCGGTGACCGTGGTCAAGGCCGGGCCCTGCGTCGTTACCCAGGTCCGCACCGCCGACACCGACGGCTACGAGGCCGTGCAGATCGCCTTCGGCGAGATCGACCCGCGCAAGGTCAACAAGCCCCTCAAGGGTCACTTCGCCAAGGCTGAGGTGACGCCGCGCCGCCACCTGGTGGAGCTGCGCACCGCCGACGCCAGCGAGTACACCCTCGGCCAGGAGATCACCGCCGACGTGTTCGAGGCCGGCGTCAAGGTCGACGTCACCGGCAAGAGCAAGGGCAAGGGCTTCGCCGGTGTCATGAAGCGCCACAACTTCCGTGGCCTCGGCGCCGGGCACGGCACCCAGCGCAAGCACCGCTCGCCCGGTTCCATCGGTGGCTGCGCCACCCCGGGCCGTGTGTTCAAGGGTCTGCGCATGGCAGGCCGTATGGGCAACGAGCGGGTCACCACCCAGAACCTGACCGTCCACGCCGTTGACGCGGAGAAGGGCCTGCTGCTCATCAAGGGCGCGGTTCCTGGTCCGAACGGCGGCCTCGTCCTGGTCCGTACCGCGGCCAAGGGGGCCTGAGGTAACCGATGAGCACCATTGACATCCTTTCGCCGGCAGGCGACAAGGCCGGGACCGTCGAGCTCCCCGAGGAGATCTTCGACGCCAAGGTCAGCGTTCCGCTGATCCACCAGGTCGTTGTCGCGCAGCTGGCCGCTGCCCGTCAGGGCACGCACAAGACCAAGACCCGCGGCGAGGTCCGCGGCGGTGGCAAGAAGCCGTACCGCCAGAAGGGCACCGGCCGCGCCCGTCAGGGTTCGACCCGCGCTCCGCAGTTCGCCGGCGGTGGCGTCGTGCACGGCCCGGTGCCGCGCGACTACTCGCAGCGGACGCCGAAGAAGATGATCAAGGCCGCCCTGCGTGGCGCCCTGACCGACCGCGCGCGTCACAACCGCATCCACGTCGTGTCCGGCGTGGTCGAGGGCTCCGCCCCGTCGACCAAGGCCGCCAAGGCGCTGCTGGGCAAGATCAGCGACCGCAAGAACGTGCTGCTGGTCGTCGAGCGGGCCGACGAGGCCTCCTGGCTGTCGGCGCGCAACCTGCCCCAGGTCCACATCCTGGAGGCCGGTCAGCTCAACGCGTACGACGTGCTCGTCTCCGACGACGTGGTCTTCACCAAGGACGCCTTCGACCGCTTCACCGGTAACGGCGCCGCTGAGACCGAAGGGAGCGCCGCCTGATGAGCGAGGCGACTGTCGCCACCAGCAAGACGTTCACCGATCTGCGTGACGTGCTGCTCAAGCCGGTGGTTTCGGAGAAGAGCTACGCGCTGCTGGACGAGAACAAGTACACGTTCATCGTCGACCCGCGCGCCAACAAGACCCAGATCAAGCAGGCCGTCGAGTCGGTCTTCTCGGTCAAGGTCACCGGGGTCAACACGATCAACCGGCAGGGCAAGCGCAAGCGCACCCGCACCGGTTTCGGCAAGCGCAAGGACACCAAGCGCGCCATCGTGACCCTCGCCGAGGGCGACCGTATCGACATCTTCGGCGGCCCGGTCTCCTGAATCAGGAGTCCGAGTCGTCCGGAATCGGACGAGGACTGAGAAATGGGTATCCGCAAGTACAAGCCGACGACCCCGGGCCGTCGTGGCTCCAGCGTCGCCGACTTCGTCGAGATCACGCGGTCCACGCCGGAGAAGTCGCTGGTCCGCCCGCTGCACAGCAAGGGCGGCCGTAACAACGCCGGTCGTGTGACCGTTCGTCACCAGGGCGGCGGCCACAAGCGCGCCTACCGGGTGATCGACTTCCGTCGGCACGACAAGGACGGCGTGCCGGCCAAGGTCGCGCACATCGAGTACGACCCCAACCGCACCGCGCGCATCGCGCTGCTGCACTACGCGGACGGCGAGAAGCGCTACATCATCGCCCCGCGTGGCCTGAAGCAGGGCGACCGGGTGGAGAACGGCCCCGCGGCCGACATCAAGCCGGGCAACAACCTGTCGCTGCGCAACATCCCGGTCGGTACGACCATCCACGCCATCGAGCTGCGGCCCGGCGGCGGCGCGAAGTTCGCCCGTTCCGCGGGTGCCTCCGTGCAGCTGCTGGCGAAGGAGGGCTCCATGGCCCACCTGCGCATGCCGTCCGGTGAGATCCGCCTGGTCGACGTCCGCTGCCGCGCCACCGTCGGTGAGGTCGGCAACGCCGAGCAGTCGAACATCAACTGGGGCAAGGCCGGCCGCATGCGCTGGAAGGGCGTCCGCCCGACCGTTCGTGGTGTCGCGATGAACCCGGTTGACCACCCGCACGGTGGTGGTGAGGGCAAGACCTCCGGTGGTCGCCACCCGGTCAGCCCCTGGGGCCAGAAGGAAGGACGTACTCGTCGGCCGAAGAAGGCCAGCGACAAGTACATCGTCCGCCGCCGCAAGACGAACAAGAAGCGCTAGGAGCGGGTTTAGATGCCGCGCAGTCTGAAGAAGGGGCCCTTCGTCGACGACCACCTGATCAAGAAGGTGGACGTACAGAACGAGGCAGGCACCAAGAACGTCATCAAGACCTGGTCCCGCCGCTCGATGATCGTCCCGGCCATGCTCGGCCACACGATCGCGGTGCACGACGGCCGCAAGCACGTCCCGGTGTTCGTCACCGAGTCGATGGTTGGCCACAAGCTCGGCGAGTTCGCGCCGACCCGCACCTTCCGCGGCCACGAGAAGGACGACCGCAAGTCGCGGCGTCGCTGATCAGCGGAGTACGCGAAGACTCATGACTGACACCGAAGGGACAACCATGGAAGCCAGGGCCCAGGCGCGGTACATCCGCGTCACGCCCATGAAGGCCCGCCGCGTGGTGGACCTCATCCGTGGCATGGATGCCACGGAGGCTCAGGCGGTCCTGCGATTCGCTCCGCAGGCCGCGAGCGTGCCGGTGGGCAAGGTGCTGGACAGCGCCATCGCCAACGCCGCGCACAACTACGACCACACGGACGCCAACTCGCTGTACATCAGCGAGGCGTACGTGGACGAGGGCCCGACCCTGAAGCGGTTCCGGCCGCGCGCCCAGGGCCGTGCCTACCGGATCCGTAAGCGGACCAGCCACATCACCGTGGTCGTCGCCAGCAAGGAAGGGACCCGGTAATGGGCCAGAAGGTTAACCCGCACGGGTTCCGGCTCGGCATCACCACGGACTTCAAGTCCCGCTGGTACGCCGACAAGCTGTACAAGGACTACGTCAAGGAAGACGTCGCCATCCGCCGGATGATGACGCAGGGCATGGAGCGTGCCGGTATCTCCAAGGTGGAGATCGAGCGCACCCGCGACCGCGTCCGCGTCGACATCCACACCGCCCGGCCGGGCATCGTCATCGGCCGTCGCGGCGCGGAGGCCGACCGCATCCGCGGTGACCTGGAGAAGCTGACCGGCAAGCAGGTCCAGCTGAACATCCTCGAGGTCAAGAACCCGGAGACCGACGCTCAGCTGGTGGCCCAGGCCGTCGCCGAGCAGCTGGCCTCCCGTGTCTCCTTCCGTCGTGCCATGCGCAAGAGCATGCAGGGCACGATGAAGGCGGGCGCCAAGGGCATCAAGATCCAGTGCGGTGGCCGTCTCGGCGGCGCCGAGATGTCCCGCTCCGAGTTCTACCGCGAGGGTCGGGTTCCGCTGCACACCCTGCGCGCCAACGTGGACTACGGCTTCTTCGAGGCCAAGACCACCTTCGGCCGCATCGGTGTGAAGGTGTGGATCTACAAGGGCGACGTGAAGAACATCGCCGAGGTCCGCGCCGAAGGCGCCGCCGCCCGCGCCGGCAACCGCCCGTCGCGCGGTCCCGGTGGCGGCAGTGACCGTCCGCAGCGCCGCGGTGGCGAGCGCGGCGGCCGTGGCCGTCGGCCCCAGCAGGGCGGAGAGCAGGCCCCCAAGGCCGAGGCTCCCACCGCTGAGGCTCCGGCAGCGGAGACCACCGGAACGGAGGCCTGACCCCAATGCTGATCCCCCGTAGGGTCAAGCACCGCAAGCAGCACCACCCGAAGCGCGACGGCATGGCCAAGGGCGGCACCGAGCTGGCGTTCGGTGAGTACGGCATCCAGGCCGTGACCCCGGCCTACGTGACGAACCGGCAGATCGAGTCCGCTCGTATCGCCATCACCCGTCACATCCGCCGTGGCGGCAAGGTGTGGATCAACATCTACCCGGACCGTCCGCTGACGAAGAAGCCGGCCGAAACCCGCATGGGTTCCGGTAAGGGCTCGCCCGAGTGGTGGGTCGCGAACGTCAAGCCCGGTCGGGTGATGTTCGAGCTGTCTTTCCCGAACGAGAAGGTTGCCCGGGAGGCGCTGACCCGCGCCGCCCACAAGCTTCCGATGAAGTGCCGGATCGTCCGGCGCGAGGCAGGTGAGTCGTGATGGCGGCCGGTACCAAGGCGACCGAGCTGCGCGAGCTGAACAACGAGGAACTCGTTGCGAAGCTTCGTGAGGCCAAGGAGGAGCTGTTCAACCTCCGCTTCCAGGCGGCCACCGGACAGCTTGAGAACAACTCCCGGCTCAAGGTCGTCCGCAAGGACATCGCCCGGATCTACACCCTGATGCGGGAGCGCGAGCTCGGCATCGAGACGGTGGAGAGCGCCTGATGAGCGAGAAGAATGTGACTGAGACGAACGAGCGCGGTTTCCGCAAGACCCGTGAGGGCCTGGTCGTCAGCGACAAGATGGACAAGACCGTCGTCGTCGCTGTCGAGGACCGCGTCAAGCACGCGCTGTACGGCAAGGTCATCCGCCGTACCAACAAGCTCAAGGCGCACGACGAGCAGAACGCCGCGGGTGTCGGCGACCGCGTCCTCCTGATGGAGACCCGGCCGCTGTCCGCGACCAAGCGCTGGCGCGTCGTCGAGATCCTCGAGAAGGCCAAGTAATTCCTGAAGGCATAAGCCTTCTGGACAGTTCCGCCAGGCTCGGCAGGGGCTCGCACAGAGCCCCTGCCGGGAACCGGCAGACGATCAGGAGATAGACGTGATCCAGCAGGAGTCGCGACTGCGTGTCGCCGACAACACTGGTGCCAAGGAGATCCTTTGCATCCGTGTTCTCGGTGGCTCGGGTCGCCGCTACGCGGGAATCGGTGACGTCATCGTCGCCACCGTCAAGGACGCGATCCCCGGTGGCAACGTGAAGAAGGGCGAGGTCGTCAAGGCCGTCGTCGTCCGTACCGTCAAGGAGCGGCGCCGTCCCGACGGCTCGTACATCCGCTTCGACGAGAACGCCGCCGTCATCCTCAAGAACGACGGTGACCCCCGCGGTACCCGCATCTTCGGCCCGGTCGGCCGGGAGCTGCGCGAGAAGAAGTTCATGAAGATCGTCTCGCTCGCGCCGGAGGTGCTGTAACCGATGAAGATCAAGAAGGGCGACCTGGTCCAGGTCATCACCGGTAAGGACAAGGGCAAGCAGGGCAAGGTCATCCAGGCCTTCCCGCGCGAGGACCGTGTCCTGGTCGAGGGTGTCAACCGGGTCAAGAAGCACACCAAGGTCGGCCAGACCGCGCGTGGGTCGAAGACCGGCGGCATCGTGACCGTCGAGGCCCCCATCCACGTCAGCAACGTTCAGCTGGTCGTGGAGAAGGACGGCAAGAAGGTCGTCACCCGCGTCGGCTACCGCTTCGACGAGGACGGCAACAAGATCCGCGTTGCCAAGCGGACCGGTGAGGACATCTGATGACTGCCACCACCACTTCCCCGCGCCTCAAGCAGCGCTACCGCGACGAGATCGCGGGCAAGATGCGTGACGAGTTCAAGTACGAGAACGTCATGCAGATCCCGGGTCTGACCAAGATCGTGGTCAACATGGGTGTGGGCGACGCCGCCCGCGACTCCAAGCTGATCGAGGGCGCCATCCGCGACCTCGCCACGATCACCGGCCAGAAGCCCGCCGTTACCAAGGCCCGGAAGTCCATCGCGCAGTTCAAGCTGCGTGAGGGCCAGCCGATCGGCGCCCACGTCACCCTCCGGGGTGACCGCATGTGGGAGTTCCTGGACCGCCTGCTGTCGCTCGCGCTGCCGCGCATCCGCGACTTCCGGGGTCTGTCGCCGAAGCAGTTCGACGGCCGGGGCAACTACACCTTCGGTCTCACGGAGCAGGTCATGTTCCACGAGATCGACCAGGACAAGATCGACCGCGTCCGGGGTATGGACATCACCGTGGTGACCACGGCGACCAACGACGACGAGGGCCGCGCGCTCCTTCGTCACCTCGGCTTCCCGTTCAAGGAGGCGTGAGCCGTGGCGAAGAAGGCTCTCATTGCCAAGGCTGCCCGCAAGCCGAAGTTCGCCGTGCGTGCCTACACGCGCTGCCAGCGCTGCGGCCGTCCGCACTCCGTGTACCGCAAGTTCGGCCTGTGCCGCGTGTGCCTTCGTGAGATGGCTCACCGTGGCGAGCTGCCGGGCGTGACCAAGAGCTCCTGGTAATCCCCCAGTTGGGAAGCCAGGACTCTCGGTAAGCAAGAGTGGCAAGAGTGGGTGGCGGGTCCCGTCCTTCAACTCCCGTAGAGTAGAAGGGTTGGGCGCCCGCCGCCCATGACCGCCCGCGGGCCCAGCCCGCTAGAAGTCGCTTACTACGCCGTAGGTCCCCGCGCCGCACCCGTCCCCAGACTGATGGGGGAGAGGGATGGCGCATATAGGAAACCCCGGCGAGAGAGGCCACAGGCCATCATGACCATGACCGACCCCATCGCAGACATGCTCACGCGTCTGCGTAACGCGAACTCGGCCTACCACGACGACGTCGTGATGCCGCACAGCAAGATCAAGTCGCACATCGCGGAGATCCTCCAGCAGGAGGGTTACATCGCCGACTGGAAGGTGGAGGACGCCGAGGTCGGCAAGAACCTCCACATCAACCTGAAGTTCGGCCCGAACCGCGAGCGCTCGATCGCCGGCATCAAGCGGATCAGCAAGCCGGGTCTGCGGGTCTACGCAAAGTCCACCAACCTGCCGAAGGTGCTCGGCGGCCTGGGCGTGGCGATCATCTCCACGTCGCACGGTCTGCTCACCGACAAGCAGGCCGCCAAGAAGGGCGTGGGCGGGGAAGTCCTCGCCTACGTCTGGTAACTCGGGAAACGGAGGTAAAGCCATGTCGCGTATTGGACGGCTGCCCATCCAGGTTCCCGCCGGCGTGGACGTCACCATCGATGGCCGTACGGTCCAGGTGAAGGGTCCCAAGGGATCCCTCTCCCACACCGTTGCCGCGCCCATCGAGATCGCCAAGGGCGAGGACAACAACCTCGTTGTCACCCGCCCGAATGATGAGCGTGAGTCGAAGGCCCTGCACGGCCTGTCCCGCACGCTGGTGGCGAACATGATCACCGGCGTGACCCAGGGCTACAGCAAGGCGCTGGAGATCAGCGGTGTTGGTTACCGCGTCCAGGCGAAGGGCTCCAACCTGGAGTTCTCGCTGGGCTACAGCCACCCGATCCTCGTCGAGGCCCCGGAGGGCATCGCCTTCAAGGTGGAGTCCCCGACCAAGTTCAGCGTCGAGGGCATCGACAAGCAGAAGGTCGGCGAGGTCGCCGCGAACATCCGCAAGCTGCGCAAGCCCGACCCGTACAAGGCCAAGGGCGTGAAGTACGCGGGCGAGGTCATCCGCCGCAAGGTCGGAAAGGCTGGTAAGTAAGCCATGGCATACGGTGTGAAGATCGCCAAGGGCGACGCCTACAAGCGCACCGCTCGCAAGCGTCGCCAGATCCGTGGCCGCAAGCGGATCAACGGTACGGCGGAGACCCCGCGTCTGGTCGTGACCCGGTCCAACCGGGGCATCGCCGCGCAGGTCATCGACGATGTCGCGGGCCACACGCTGGCGTCCGCTTCGACCCTGGACGCCTCGATCCGGGGCACCGAGGGCGACAAGTCGGTCCAGGCCAAGAAGGTCGGCGAGCTGGTCGCCGAGCGGGCCAAGGCCGCCGGCATCGAGAGCGTCGTGTTCGACCGCGCGGGTAACCGGTACGCGGGGCGCATCGCCGCCCTGGCGGACGCCGCCCGTGAGGCCGGGCTCAAGTTCTGAGCCGGTTCCGTAGCAGCGGAAGTCAACGAGAGAGGTAATTCCAATGGCTGGACCCCAGCGCCGCGGTGGCGGCGCCGGTGGCGGCGAGCGGCGGGACCGGAAGGACCGGCGCGACGGCGGCGCCGCGGCTGAGAAGACCGCGTACGTCGAGCGCGTCGTCGCGATCAACCGCGTCGCCAAGGTAGTCAAGGGTGGTCGTCGCTTCAGCTTCACCGCGCTGGTCGTGGTGGGCGACGGCGACGGTCAGGTGGGTGTCGGTTACGGCAAGGCCAAGGAGGTGCCGGCCGCCATCGCCAAGGGTGTGGAGGAGGCCAAGAAGCACTTCTTCCGGGTCCCCCGTATCCAGGGCACCATCCCGCACCCGATCCAGGGCGAGAAGGCCGCGGGTGTCGTGCTGCTCAAGCCGGCGTCCCCCGGTACCGGTGTTATCGCCGGTGGCCCGGTGCGCGCCGTGCTGGAGTGCGCGGGCATCCACGACGTGCTGAGCAAGTCGCTCGGCTCGTCCAACCCGATCAACATCGTGCACGCCACGGTGGCCGCGCTCCAGGGGCTGCAGCGTCCCGAGGAGATCGCCGCCCGTCGTGGCCTGCCGCTGGAGGACGTCGCTCCCGCCGCTCTGCTGCGGGCGCGTGCTGGGGCGGGTGTCTGATGGCTCGCCTGAAGATCACGCAGACCAAGTCCTACATCGGTAGCAAGCAGAACCACCGTGACACCCTGCGTTCGCTCGGGCTGAAGCGCCTGAACGACGTGGTCGTCAAGGAGGACCGCCCGGAGATCCGCGGCATGGCGCACACCGTGCGTCACCTCGTCACGGTCGAGGAGGTTGACTGACATGGCGGAGGCTAAGCCGCTGAAGGTCCACAACCTCCGTCCGGCTCCGGGCGCCAAGACCGCCAAGACCCGTGTGGGTCGTGGTGAGGCGTCCAAGGGCAAGACGGCCGGTCGTGGCACCAAGGGCACCAAGGCCCGTTACCAGGTTCCGGAGCGCTTCGAGGGTGGGCAGATGCCCCTCCACATGCGGCTCCCGAAGCTCAAGGGCTTCAAGAACCCCGCCCACAAGCAGTTCCAGGTGGTGAACCTGGACAAGCTGGCCGAGCTCTACCCGCAGGGTGGCGAGGTCACGGTGGCCGACCTGGTCGCCAAGGGCGCTGTTCGCAAGAACGAGCTCGTCAAGGTGCTCGGCCAGGGCGACCTCTCCGTGGCGCTGCAGGTGACGGTCGACGCCGTCTCCGGCTCCGCCAAGGAGAAGATCACCGCCGCTGGCGGCACCGTCACCGAGCTCGTCTGAGCCTGAGCTTGTCCCAAGCTCGGTGACCAAACCAACCGGGGATGCCCAAAGAAGTCAGGGCATCCCCGGTTGGTCATTCCTCGGGTGGCTTCGTCGCCGGTAAGGTGGCGAGGTAACCCGTTGGTACCTCTTCGGTACCCACTCCAGTACCCAGTCGACCTCACGACCGTCACCTTCCGCGACGCGCGGGAGGCGCAGGAGGCACCGTGCTCACCGCGTTCGCCCGGGCGTTCAAGACGCCCGACCTGCGAAAGAAGCTGCTGTTCACGTTGGGCATCCTGGTGCTGTTCCGGCTCGGTGCGCACATTCCGGTGCCCGGGGTGGACTACCAGAACGTCAACCAGTGCATCAAGGAGGCCGGCGGCAACGGCGGTCTCTTCGGCATGATCAACATGTTCAGCGGCGGAGCGCTCCTGCAGCTGACGATCTTCGCGCTGGGGATCATGCCGTACATCACGGCAAGCATCATCCTCCAGCTGCTGACCGTGGTCATCCCCCGCCTCGAGGCCCTCAAGAAGGAGGGTCAGGCCGGTACCGCGAAGATCACGCAGTACACCCGCTACCTGACCCTGGCGCTCGCCATCCTGCAGGGCACCGGCCTGGTGGCCACCGCGCAGAGCGGCACGCTGTTCCGCACCTGCCAGGTCGGCAACCAGATCGTGCCGGACCAGTCGATCTTCCGCACCGCCGTCATGGTCATCACCATGACCGCGGGCACCGTCATGATCATGTGGCTCGGTGAGCTGATCACCGACCGCGGCATCGGCAACGGCATGTCGATCCTGATGTTCACCTCGATCGCCGCGGGCTTCCCGGGCTCGCTGTGGGCGATCAAGAAGTCCGGCAAGATCATTGGCGGCTGGGGCGAGTTCGCCATCGTCATCGCGGTCGGCCTGGCGATGGTCTGCCTCGTGGTCTTCGTCGAGCAGGCGCAACGCCGAATTCCGGTCCAGTACGCGAAGCGGATGATCGGGCGGCGGTCCTACGGCGGCACCTCGACCTATATTCCGGTGAAGGTCAACCAGGCCGGTGTCATCCCGGTCATCTTCGCCTCGTCGCTGCTCTACATTCCGGCCCTGGTCGTCCAGTTCAGCGGAAACTCCACGGCCGGGTGGGCCCAGTGGATCAGCACCAACCTGACCAAGGGCGACCACCCGATCTACCTGACCCTGTACTTCCTGCTGATCGTCTTCTTCGCCTTCTTCTACGTGGCCATTTCCTTCAACCCCGAGGAAGTTGCCGACAACATGAAGAAGTATGGTGGCTTCATCCCGGGCATCCGGGCGGGACGACCCACCGCGGAGTACTTGAGCTATGTGCTCAACCGGATCACCTGGCCGGGCTCGCTCTACCTGGGTCTGATCGCCCTCGTGCCCACGGTGGCGATCGCGTTCTTCCAGGGGAGCCAGAACAACTTCCCCTTCGGAGGCACCAGCATTCTGATCATCGTGGGTGTCGGCCTGGAGACCGTTAAGCAGATCGAGAGCCAGCTCCAGCAGCGCAACTACGAAGGGTTCCTCCGCTGATGCGAATCGTCCTCGTCGGGCCGCCTGGCGCTGGTAAGGGCACTCAGGCCCAGTACCTCGCCAAGAACCTGTCGATCCCGCACATCTCCACCGGCGACCTCTTCCGCGCCAACATCAGCCAGGGCACGCTGCTCGGCAAGAAGGCGCAGGAGTACATGAACGCCGGGCAGCTGGTGCCGGACGAGGTCACCATCGCGATGGCGGAGGACCGTCTGTCGCAGGCGGACACCGAGCAGGGCTTCCTGCTCGACGGCTTCCCGCGCAACCTCGCCCAGGCCAAGGCGCTGGACCGGTTCCTGGCTGACCGGAACCTGGCGCTGGACGCGGTGCTGGACCTGGAGGTGCCGGAGGACGAGGTGGTCAAGCGGATCGCGGGCCGCCGGATCTGCCGCAACGACTCCAGCCACGTCTTCCACGTCACGTACAGCCCGCCCAAGCAGGAGGGCGTGTGCGACATCTGCGGCGGTGAGCTGTACCAGCGCGACGACGACCACGAGGACACCGTTCGCAAGCGCCTTGAGGTCTACCACAACGAGACCGAGCCGATCATCGACTACTACAAGGCGCAGAACCTCGTGGTGACGATCTCGGCGCTCGGCAAGGTGGACGAGGTCACCCAGCGCGCCATGGACGCGCTGCAGCGCGCCAAGGCCGCCTAGTACCCCCACGGGCCGCAGGCCCGGTTTCCCGACGTAGCACGGTCGGCCGCGGCGCCCGAGTGGCGCCGCGGCCGTACTGTTGCTGTATTCCCAGGACTGGCTGACGACGGAAGGCGCGAGCCGATGGTGGAGATCAAGACCCCGGAGCAGATCGCGAAGATGCGCGCCGCGGGACTGGTCGTGGCGGCGATGCACAAGGCCTGCGCCGAGGCGGCGGTACCGGGGGCCAGCACCAAGGAGCTGGACGAGATCGCCGCCAAGGTGCTCTCCGACCACGGTGCCAAGCCGAACTTCCTGGGCTACGGAGGGTTCCCCGGCAACATCTGCACCTCGGTGAACGACGTCGTGGTGCATGGCATCCCGGACCGCGAAACGATCCTTCGCTCCGGCGACATCATCTCCATCGACGCCGGCGCCATCGTGGACGGCTGGCACGGTGACGCCGCGATCACCGTCTTCGTCGGCGACGGCCACGCCCCCGAGCTGCACGAGCTGAGCCGGGTGACCGAGGAGTCGATGTGGGCCGGGATCGCCGCGTTCCGGAGCGGTGACCGGCTGGTCGACATCTCCAAGGCGATCGAGTCCTACATCCGCCGCCAGCCGCGTCCGGCCACCGGCAAGTACGGGATCATCGAGGAGTACGGCGGCCATGGCATCGGCTCGCAGATGCACATGGACCCGCACCTGCTGAACTACGTCACCCGCAAGCGCGGCCGCGGCCCGAAGCTGGTGCCCGGCATGTGCCTGGCGATCGAGCCGATGGTGAGCCTGGGGGCCGCGACCACCCACGTCCTCGAGGACGACTGGACGGTCAAGACCGACGATGGTACGTGGGCCTGCCACTGGGAGCACTCGGTGGCGCTGACCGAGCAGGGCCCGCTGGTGCTGACCGCCGTCGACGGCGGAAAGGCGAAGCTCGCCGAGTACGGCGTCACGGCCGCCCCCGACCCGCTGGCGTAACGATCTCCCGGGCTGGGCATGCCGCTGGCACGGGCACGGAACCCCGATTCGTCATTCCGCGCGGGCTGACGTAGACTGATGCGTCGGCTCACGTATACCCGCATGCCTGCGTGCGTATATGCGAGTCGATCAAGGTAGCCGATCTCGAAAGGCGAAGCGTGCCCAAGAAGCAAGGGGCCATCGAAATCGAGGGCACCGTGATCGAGTCTCTGCCGAACGCTATGTTCAAGGTGGAGCTCCAGAACGGGCACAAGGTCCTCGCGCACATCAGCGGCAAGATGCGCATGCACTACATCCGCATCCTGCCGGACGACCGGGTCGTGGTGGAGCTGTCTCCGTACGACCTGACGCGCGGTCGGATCGTCTACCGCTACAAGTAGATCTCAGCCCGTTACCCCGCTCCCGTGGGGTGCTGGCACGACCCGGAGAACCTCACATCCCATGAAGGTCAAGCCGAGCGTCAAGAAGATCTGCGACAAGTGCAAGGTGATCCGCCGTCACGGCCGGGTCATGGTCATCTGCGACAACCTGCGCCACAAGCAGCGCCAGGGCTGACGCACGACGGCTGATTCGCACTCGCAGTTCTTCGCGCGACGCAGCAAAACACGTACATACGCAGTCACCCGACCCCTCGCGCGAGCGCGGGGACGACACCCCCGGTGGAGGCCGGGGACCCGGCTCGTAAGCCTTAGGAACGAGTCTTACGGGAACGGTGCTGCGGAAGACCTCCGACATCAACAGGAGCCAGATTCATGGCACGCCTCGCAGGCGTTGACCTCCCGCGCGAAAAGCGCGTCGAGGTCGCTCTGACCTACGTCTTCGGCATCGGTCGCACCCGTGCCCAGGAGACCCTGAAGAACACCGGCGTGAACCCGGACACCCGCGTCCGCGATCTGTCCGAGGACGACCTCGTCAAGATCAACCAGTGGGTCGACGCCAACTACCGCACCGAGGGTGACCTCCGCCGCGAGATCCAGGCGGACATCCGGCGCAAGGTGGAGATCGGCTGCTACCAGGGCCTGCGGCACCGCCGTGGCCTGCCGGTGCACGGTCAGCGCACCCACACCAACGCCCGCACCCGCAAGGGCCCGCGTCGCGCCATCGCCGGCAAGAAGAAGCCGGGCAAGAAGTAGTCCGAGAGCAGGACGCTGCAAGCGGTCCGTGCTGTAGGACCGACCACCTCCACGGGAGTAATTACCTATGCCTCCGAAGGGCCGTCAGGCCGGCGCCAAGAAGGTGCGCCGCAAGGAGAAGAAGAACGTTGCCCACGGGCACGCTCACATCAAGAGCACGTTCAACAACACCATCGTTTCGATCACCGACCCGACCGGCAACGTGATCTCGTGGGCCTCGGCCGGCCACGTCGGCTTCAAGGGCTCGCGCAAGTCGACCCCGTTCGCCGCGCAGATGGCCGCCGAGTCGGCCGCCCGTCGTGCCCAGGAGCACGGCATGCGCAAGGTCGACGTGTTCGTGAAGGGTCCGGGCTCCGGCCGGGAGACCGCGATCCGCTCGCTGCAGGCCACCGGCCTCGAGGTGGGCTCGATCCAGGACGTCACCCCGACCCCGCACAACGGCTGCCGCCCGCCGAAGCGCCGCCGCGTCTGACCAGCTGAAGTAGGAGAACGAAGACAATGGCGCGTTACACCGGGGCCGACTGCAAGCGTTGCCGTCGGGAAAAGCAGAAGCTCTTCCTCAAGGGAGCTAAGTGCGAGAGCGCGAAGTGCCCGATCGAGATCCGTCCTTACCCCCCGGGTGAGCACGGTCGCGGGCGCACCAAGGACAGCGAGTACCTGCTGCAGAAGCGCGAGAAGCAGAAGTGCGCGCGCATCTACGGTGTCCTTGAGAAGCAGTTCCGCGGGTACTACGAGGAGGCGAACAGGAAGTCCGGCAAGACCGGCGAGAACCTGCTCCGCATCCTGGAGTCCCGGCTGGACAACGTGGTGTACCGGGCTGGCTTCGCCAAGTCCCGCGACCACGCCCGTCAGCTGGTCCGCCACGGCCACATCACGCTGAACGGCCGCAAGACGGACATCCCGTCGGCTCGGGTCTCCCCGAACGACATCATCGAGGTCCGCCCGTCCTCCAAGCAGCTGACCCCGTTCCAGGTCGCCGCTGCCGAGGCCGGCGAGAAGACGGTTCCGGCCTGGCTGGAGGCCAGCCCGGCGAAGCTTCGGATCCTCGTGCACTCGCTGCCCGAGCGCCAGGTGATCGACACCCAGGTGCAGGAGCAGCTGATCGTCGAGCTCTACTCCAAGTAAGGGTTCGGGTGGTGTGGGCGGTACGGCGCCGTGTGCGTCGTACCGCCCGTACCCTTGTCAGTACAGCGGGCGTCATATAGCGGGCGCCCACGACTGAAGGAAAGAACACATGCTGATCGCTCAGCGCCCCTCTCTGACCGAAGAGGTGGTGGACGAGTACCGCTCCCGGTTCGTCATCGAGCCGCTGGAGCCGGGCTTCGGCTACACCCTCGGCAACTCCCTGCGTCGTACGCTCCTCTCCTCGATTCCCGGTGCGGCGGTCACGTCGATCCGGATCGACGGCGTTCTGCACGAGTTCACCACCGTGCCGGGCGTCAAGGAGGACGTCACCGACCTGATCCTGAACATCAAGCAGCTGGTCGTCTCCTCCGAGCACGACGAGCCGGTCGTGATGTACCTGCGCAAGCAGGGCCCGGGTCTGGTCACCGCCGCCGACATCGCGCCGCCGGCCGGTGTCGAGGTGCACAACCCCGACCTGGTCCTCGCCACGCTCAACAGCAAGGGCAAGCTGGAGATGGAGCTGACCGTCGAGCGCGGTCGCGGCTACGTCTCCGCCGTCCAGAACAAGCAGCAGGGCCAGGAGATCGGCCGGATCCCGGTCGACTCGATCTACAGCCCGGTGCTCAAGGTCACCTACAAGGTCGAGGCGACCCGTGTCGAGCAGCGCACCGACTTCGACAAGCTGATCGTCGATGTCGAGACCAAGCAGGCCATGCGGCCGCGTGACGCCATGGCGTCGGCCGGTAAGACCCTGGTCGAGCTGTTCGGTCTGGCCCGCGAGCTGAACGTCGACGCCGAGGGCATCGACATGGGTCCGTCCCCGACGGACGCCGCGCTCGCCGCCGACCTGGCGCTGCCGATCGAGGAGCTGGAGCTCACCGTCCGCTCCTACAACTGCCTCAAGCGCGAGGGCATCCACTCCGTGGGTGAGCTCGTCGCCCGCTCCGAGGCGGACCTGCTCGACATCCGCAACTTCGGTGCGAAGTCGATCGACGAGGTCAAGGCGAAGCTGGCCGGCATGGGCCTGGCGCTCAAGGACAGCCCGCCCGGATTCGACCCGACCGCCGCGGCCGACGCCTTCGGCGCGGACGACGACGACGCGGGCTTCGTCGAGACCGAGCAGTACTGATTCGCCTCCGGCCGGGGGGCCGGGTTCTGGGTGCGCCCGGAACATACCGGCTCCGTCCGTCGGAGTGAGGCTTCGTCCTCAATCGCCGGACGGGCTCTGATGAGCCCGTCCGGCACGAAATCTGCCGTGGGGCGGCCGCCCCACGGGTCCTGACACCGGTACCTGGTACGGCCGGTGCAGCCAGAAGGAGAAACAATGCCGAAGCCCACCAAGGGTGCCCGTCTGGGCGGCAGCGCCGCGCACGAGAAGCTTCTGCTGGCGAACCTCGCCAAGTCGCTGTTCGAGCACGGCCGCATCACCACCACCGAGGCCAAGGCGCGCCGGCTGCGTCCGGTCGCGGAGCGCCTGATCACCAAGGCGAAGAAGGGCGACATCCACAACCGTCGCCTGGTGCTGCAGACGATCACCGACAAGAGCGTCGTGCACACCCTCTTCACCGAGATCGCTCCGCGCTACGCCGAGCGTCCGGGTGGCTACACCCGCATCACCAAGATCGGTAACCGTCGTGGCGACAACGCGCCCATGGCGGTCATCGAGCTGGTCGAGGGCGAGATCGCCAAGAAGGCCACCGTTGCCGAGGCTGAGGCGGCCGCCAAGCGTGCCGTGAAGGAGTCCGAGGCCAAGGCTGAGGCCGCTGAGGCGACCGAGGCCGTCGAGGACGCCAAGCCCGAGGCCGAGCAGGCCTGACGCCAGGCATCGTCACCATCGCCGGGTGGGCTCAGTGGAGCCCACCCGGCGATTGGCGTGTTTGAGAGGATTCACCGCGTGAGCGATGACGTAGCGCCCGGTTTCGTACGGGTACGGCTTGACCTGGCGTACCACGGCGCGGAGTTCTCCGGCTGGGCGCGCCAGCGCTCCCGCCGGACCGTGCAGGGCGAGCTGGAGTCGGCCATCACCACGGTGCTTCGGTTGCCGGAGCCGGTGGAGCTGACGGTCGCCGGACGCACCGACGCCGGGGTGCACGCCCGGGGGCAGGTCGCACACGTGGACCTGCCCGAGGAGGTCTGGGCGCGGGAGAGCGGCAAGCTGCTGCGCCGGCTGGCCGGGCGGTTGCCGCACGACGTACGGGTGTGGCGGGTCGGCGAGGCGCCCGCCGGGTTCAACGCGCGCTTCTCGGCGATCTGGCGGCGGTACGCCTACCGGGTGGGCGACCACCCCGGCGGGGTGGACCCGCTGCTGCGCGGGCACGTGCTGTGGCACGACCGGCCGGTGGACGTCAACCTGATGAACGAGGCGGCCACCCTGCTGCTGGGTGAGCACGACTTCGCCGCGTACTGCAAGAAGCGCGAGGGCGCCACCACCATCCGCAGGCTGCTCGAACTGCACTGGGAGCGCACCGCGGACGGCCTGGCGGTGGCGACGGTACGGGCGGACGCCTTCTGCCACAACATGGTGCGGGCGCTGGTCGGCGCGATGCTGTTGGTCGGCGACGGGCACCGGCCGGTGGGCTTCCCCGGTGAGGTGCTGGCCGGTCGGGTGCGGCACTCGGCGGTCAACGTGGTGCGGCCGCACGGCCTGACGCTGGAGGAAGTCGGTTATCCGGCCGACGAGTTGCTGGCCGAGCGAGCCGCCGAGGCGCGCAACAAGCGGACGCTGCCCGGTTGCTGAGCTGGCAGCGGAAGGCTCCGTTGTCCGGGGGATCCCGAACTAGCGTTGGGCGTTGCCCCGTTGGACGATTTCGTTGAACACGAACGTCGCGATGTCGTTGCCCGACTGGAGGCCCTGGGTGTCGTCGGCGGTCAGCGAACCGCCGTTGGCCAGGCCCGCGATGGTGAAGTAGGCGTAGCGGCCGATGGAGTTGGTGCTCATCCGGCAGGCCGCGGCGTGGCAGAACGTGCCCACGCCGCCGCCGGACAGCGGTAGCACATAGCCCTGCGCCTGGTTCTTGGCGGCGTCCGCGGCTGACTTGGTGTCGAAGACGGCGACGCCGACGGTGACCGCCACCCCGCCCCTGGTGTAGGTGGCGCGCAGCAGCTTGCGGCAGCCGTTGTCGGCCAGGGCGGTGCCCAGGCCGCCCGCCGCGGCGCCGGCGCAGCTGTTGGTGGAGCCGGTGGTGGCCTTGGCGTAGGTGCGGCCCTGCACGGTCACCCTGGCGCCGGGGAAGAGGCTGTCCGGGGTGATCGGCGCGGTGTCCTTGCGGGCGTCTGAGATGACGGCCAGCGGGTTCGGCGGAGGCGGCGGGGTGATCGCCGGGAAGCTGGTGGTGGGCGTCGGCTGGGCGCTGCCGGTGGCCTGTCCGCTGGGGCCCGGCCGCGGCTGGCCGTGGTGGCCGGTGGCGATGACGGCGGTGGCGACGATGCCCGCTATCGCCGCGGCACCGAGCACACCGCCGCCTATGAGCAGCAGCCTGCGGCGCCGGTTGCCGGCCTCGGTACGCTCCGCGAGCGCCGACCAGTCCGGTTCCTGCGGTCGCTGTGGTTGCGGTTGCGGTTGTCGGGGTGGGTAGCCGTAGGCGGGGCCGAAGGACTGCTGGGAGCCGGGTCCGGGGTATCCGTACCCCTGGCCGAAGGCATGGGGGGTACCCCCCTCGTCGGGACCGGGGTGCTGCGGCTGCGAAGGCCCTTCCGTCATGGCGCGCATCCTATTAGCTGCGATTAGTCCTTGGGACCCGGGTGAAAACCGCTTTGGGCGGGCGGCGTCGACGGGTGAGAATCGCGCCATGGGCCATGTGGACGCCGCACACCTCGAGTACTACCTGCCGGACGGCCGGGTGTTGCTCGGCGATGTCTCCTTCCGGGTCGGCGAGGGCGCCGCGGTCGCGCTGGTGGGGGCCAACGGTGCGGGGAAGACCACGCTGTTGCGGCTGATCGCGGGTGAACTGGCGCCGCACGGCGGCACGGTGACGGTCAGCGGCGGCCTCGGCGTGATGCCGCAGTTCGTCGGCTCGGTACGGGACGACCGTACGGTGCGCGATCTACTGGTCTCCGTCGCTGCGCCGCGCATCCGGCTGGCCGCGGCGGCGGTGGACTCCGCCGAGCTGGCGATCATGGCGCAGGACGACGAGCCCGCGCAGCTCGCGTACGCGCAGGCGCTCAGCGACTGGGCGGAGGCCGGGGGCTACGAGGCCGAGACGCTGTGGGACATGTGCACCACGGCGGCGCTCGGTGTGCCGTACGAGCGGGCGCAGTGGCGGGAGGTGCGCACGCTGTCCGGCGGCGAGCAGAAGCGCCTGGTGCTGGAGGCGCTGCTGCGCGGCGGGGACGAGGTGCTGCTGCTCGACGAGCCGGACAACTACCTGGACGTGCCGGGCAAGCGCTGGCTTGAGGAGCAGTTGGCGCAGACCCGCAAGACGGTCCTGTTCGTCAGCCACGACCGGGAGTTGCTGGCCCGCTCGGCGCAGAAGATCATCAGCGTTGAGCCGGGTCCGGCGGGCAGTGACGTGTGGGTGCACGGTGGCGGCTTCGCCACCTACCACGAGGCGCGCAGGGAACGGTTCGCCCGCTTCGAGGAGTTGCGCAGGCGCTGGGAGGAGGAGCACGGCAGGCTAAGGGCGTTGGTGCTCAGGCTGCGCCAACAGGCGGCCAACAGTGCGGACATGGCGTCGCGGTACCACGCCGCGCAGACCCGGCTGAAGAAGTTCGAGGACGCCGGGCCGCCGCAGGAGCCGCCGCGCGAGCAGCGGATCTCCATGCGGCTGGCGGGCGGCCGTACCGGGGTGCGGGCGCTGACCGCCAAGGGGCTCGGGCTCACCGGCCTGATGAAGCCGTTCGACCTGGAGGTCTTCTACGGGGAACGGGTGGCGGTGCTCGGCTCCAACGGTTCCGGCAAGTCGCACTTCCTGCGGCTGCTCGCGGGTGAGGAGGTCGAGCACACCGGTGAGTGGCGGTTGGGGGCGCGGGTGGTGCCAGGGCACTTCGCGCAGACGCACGCCCATCCCGAGCTGCTGGGCCGCACGCTGGTGGACATCCTGTGGACCGAGCACGCCCGGGACCGGGGCAAGGCGATGAGCGCGCTGCGCCGGTACGAGTTGGAGCGGCAGGGGGACCAGCGCTTCGAGGACCTCTCGGGCGGGCAGCAGGCCCGGTTCCAGATCCTGTTGCTGGAGCTGGCGGGGACGACCGCGCTGCTGTTGGACGAGCCGACGGACAACCTGGACCTGGAGAGCGCGGACGCTCTCCAGGCGGGCCTGGAGAGCTATTCCGGCACGGTGCTCGCGGTCACCCATGACCGCTGGTTCGCCCGCTCCTTCGACCGCTTCCTGATCTTCGCTGCCGACGGCACGGTCCGGGAGGCCCCGCACCCCGTATGGGACGAGCGCCGGGTGGCCCGGGACCGGTAGAGGAACCGCCGCGGCGGGGACCGGCGGTGCCGAGCCGACCGCGGCCCCGGGGCCGGCCGCGGGCCCGCGGTGGTTGCTGCGTGTTGGACGGCACCGGCAAGCCCGGTGGCGTCTTAGCATGCGACGTGTGAATTCGGGCAAATCGGAAGAACCAGGTGTTACGGTCTGGCTGGTGCAACGCGCCTCACGGCCGATGCAGGCCGCCACCGCCGTCCTGCTCCTGGTCGTGATCTTCGAGGCCTACCGACGCGGCGGCACCGACGGCATGGACAACGCCTTCGTCGTCAGAGCCGCCCACAGCTTCCTCGACGGCGGCTCGCCCTACTCCGACCGCCGCTTCCTCTACCTGCCCAGCAGCGTGCTCGCCGCCGTCCCCGAGGCGCTGCTCCCCGCCGTCCTGCTGCGCGCCCTGGTCCCGGCCGTCACCACGGCACTCGTGCTCGCCGGCTGGTGGTGCGCCCTGCGCGTGTTCGACGTGCCGGGCCGCAGCCGCCTCGGCGTGCTGGTCGGCGCGGGCCTCGCGTTCTTCGCGCCCTTCCGCAGCCTGGTGCTGCTCGGCAACTGGACGGCCGCCTGCGCCGCCGCCCTGCCCTGCGCACTGCTGCTGATCACCCGCTCGCGGTGGACCGTGGCCGGTGCGGTGGTCGGGGTGGCGATCGCGCTCAAGCCGATGCTCATCCCGTTCGCCCTGCTGTTCCTGTTCGCCCGCCGCCCGCGGGCGTTCGCCCTCGCCGCGGCCATCCCCGCGGTGGCCTCGGCCGCGGCGGCGGCCGCCATGCCGAACCCCACCTTCTTCTTCTCCCGCACCCTGCCCTTCCTGCTGCACGGCCAGGACCAGTTCGCCCGCCCCTTCGACGCGTCGCTGGTCGCCGTGCTGCCCCGGCTGGGCGTGCCGCAGGACGTGGCGCTGCTGGTCGCCGTGGCTGCGGCCGGAGCCGGGGTGTGGTGCGCCTGGCGGCGCTGGTCCGGTGCCGGGATCGGCGGTACCAGCCGGGCCGAGCGGCTACGGCTGGTGGAGACCGGTGCGATGCTGATGCTCAGCGCCTTCCTCGTCTCCCGCCCGTCGTTCGAGCACTACGCGCTGGTCGTACTGCCCACCCTGCTGGCCTCGGCGGTGGTGCCGGACTCGGTGGTGCGCACGCCGTGGTTCTGGCTGGCGCTGGTGCCGCAGGTGCCGGTGATCCAGTGGCCGCTGCTGGTGCCGGTGACCCGGCGGGCCTTCAAGGACGCGGCGATGCTGTGCGGCCTGGCGGCCGTGCTGGCCTGGCGCTGCCTGCGCGGTCGGCGGGTGCTGGTGCCCGAGCAGGGCGGGGCCGCGGAGGCCCGGACGGCGGGGTCCCGGGCAGCGTTTTGACCTGTGCGGCGATGCCCGGGTACGCTTCAGATTCGAAATTTATGCGTATTGGCTTGCTCGTTCTCACGTGAGAGGCCGTTACGCCGGTCCACCGGGCCGATGACCAGCGGAGGCACACGGTATGCGTCAACCGTGTGTCGCCAGGGCTGTCGTGATCGTCCGGGTGGTCTTGTCAGGACCCACTCACTGAAGAAGCGAAGGCTACGACCGTGCGTACGTACAGCCCCAAGCCCGGCGATGTCCAGCGCCAGTGGCACGTCATTGACGCGCAGGACGTTGTCCTGGGCCGTCTGGCCTCCACGGCCGCGTCCCTCCTGAGGGGCAAGCACAAGCCGGTGTACGCGCCTCACGTCGACACTGGTGACTTCGTCATCATCGTCAACGCCGACAAGGTGCACCTGTCCGGCAACAAGCGGACCCAGAAGATGGCCTACCGCCACTCCGGCTACCCGGGTGGTCTGCGCTCCGTCCGCTACGACGAGCTGCTGGAGAAGAACCCGGAGAAGGCCATCGAGAAGGCCGTCAAGGGCATGCTGCCGAAGAACACCCTGGGCCGCCAGATGCTGTCCAAGCTGAAGGTGTACTCGGGCGACCAGCACCCGCACGGCGCTCAGCAGCCGGTGCCGTTCGAGATCACCCAGATTTCGCAGGGCTGAGTCCCAGCCACCATCGACTAGAGAAAGCATCTGAGGAGAATCGTGGCTGAGACCACCCCTGAGGCCCCGCTGGCCGAGGACGAGTTCGCAGGCGAGTACACCACCGAGACCGTCGCGGGCCTGGAGGAGTACACCTCCGAGTCCATGGCGTCCCGCTTCGGCGAGCCGCAGCCGGCCGCCGGCACCGGCCGCCGCAAGCGCTCCGTCGCCCGCGTCCGCATCGTGCCGGGCTCCGGCAAGTGGAAGATCAACGGCCGCACCCTGGAGGAGTACTTCCCCAACAAGGTGCACCAGCAGGAAGTCAACGAGCCGTTCAAGGTTCTTGAGCTGGACAACCGTTACGACGTCGTCGCGCGCATCAGCGGCGGCGGCATCTCCGGCCAGGCCGGTGCGCTGCGCCTGGGTGTCGCCCGCGCCCTGAACGAGGCGGACGTCGACAACAACCGTCCGACCCTCAAGAAGGCTGGCTTCCTGACCCGTGACGCTCGTGAGATCGAGCGCAAGAAGGCCGGTCTGAAGAAGGCCCGCAAGGCGCCGCAGTACAGCAAGCGCTGATCACGCCTTGTCGATACGCCCCGGAGGCACTTTGTGCGCCTCCGGGGCGTTCGCTTAACCGGTGCTTTTTGGGACCGCATTTCCTGGGGGACAAGTCACCCAGACCCCCAATTTCTCGGAGGAAGCACAGTGGGACGACTCTTCGGTACGGACGGAGTCCGCGGTGTCGCCAACGCCGACCTGACCGCCGAGCTGGCGCTCGGTCTGTCGGTCGCCGCGGCGCATGTGCTCGGTGAGGCCGGCACGTTCGACGATCATCGGCCGGTGGCCGTCGTCGGGCGCGATCCGCGCGCCTCTGGTGAGTTCCTGGAGGCCGCCGTCGTGGCGGGCCTGGCCAGCGCGGGCGTGGACGTGCTGCGGGTCGGTGTGCTGCCCACCCCGGCGGTGGCGTATCTCACCGGTGCGCTGGGCGCCGACCTCGGGGTCATGCTGTCCGCCAGCCACAACCCGATGCCGGACAACGGCATCAAGTTCTTCGCCCGCGGCGGCCACAAGCTCGCCGACGAGCTGGAGGACCGGATCGAGGAGACCTACCGCGGGCACTCCGCCGGTCAGCCGTGGAACCGTCCGACCGGCGCCGGAGTGGGCCGGGTGCGGGACTACGACGAGGGCTTCGACAACTACGTCGCCCACCTGATCGGCGTGCTGCCCAACCGCCTCGACGGGCTCAAGATCGTCATCGACGGGGCGCACGGCGCCGCCGCCCGGGTCTCCCCGGAGGCGTTCGCCCGGGCCGGCGCCGAGGTGGTCACCATCGGGACCGACCCCGACGGCCTCAACATCAACGCGCAGTGCGGCTCCACCCACATCGAGAAGCTGCGCGCCGCCGTCGTGGAGCACGGCGCGGACCTGGGCGTGGCGCACGACGGGGACGCCGACCGCTGCCTGGCGGTGGACGCCAAGGGCGAGGAGGTCGACGGCGACCAGATCCTCGCGGTACTGGCGCTGGCGATGCGGGAGTCCGGCGCGCTGCGCAAGAACACCGTCGTCGGCACCGTGATGTCCAACCTCGGCTTCAAGCTGGCGATGGAGCGCGAGGGCATCGACCTGGTGCAGACCGCGGTGGGCGACCGCTACGTGCTGGAGTCGATGAAGGAGAACGGCTTCGCGCTCGGCGGCGAGCAGTCCGGCCATGTCATCATCCTCGACCACGCCACCACCGGAGACGGCACGCTGACCGGTCTGATGCTGGCCGCCCGGGTCGCCGCCACCGGCCGCCCGCTGGCCGAGCTGGCGGGCGTGATGAAGCGGCTGCCGCAGGTGCTGGTGAACGTGCCCGACGTGGACAAGACCCGGGTGGCCAGTACGCCCGCGCTGACCACCGCGGTCACCGAGGCGGAGCGTGAGCTGGGCGGCACCGGCCGGGTGTTGCTGCGCCCGTCCGGTACCGAGCCGCTGGTCCGCGTGATGGTGGAGGCGGCCGACATCGACCAGGCGCACGCGGTCGCCGGGCGCCTGGCCGACGTGGTCAAGTCCACGCTGGGCTAGGTGAGTTCGAGGGAGTTGGGGGGGCTCGCCTCCCCAACTCCCTCTCAGAGCTTCCGAAGTGACAACCGCCGCACCTTGTGGTCCGGGCCCTTGCGGAGTATCAGCGTCGCCCGGCCCCGTGTGGGGGCCACGTTCTGTTCCAGGTTGGGGCGGTTGATGGTGCGCCACAGCATCCGCGCGTAGTCCACCGCCTCCTCCTCCGGCACCTCGGTGTACTTGCGGAAGTACGAGAACCGGTTCTGGAACGCGGTCTGCCGCAGCATCCGGAACCGGTCCAGGTACCACCGCTCGATGTCCTCGGTGCGCGCGTCGACGTACACGCTGAAGTCGAAGTAGTCGGCGAGACCGACCCGGGTCAGTCCGTCCTTGCCCGGTAGCGCGGGCTGCAGCACGTTCAGCCCCTCCACGATCAGGACGTCGGGCCGCCGCACGGTGAGCCGTTCGCCCGGCACGATGTCGTAGATCAGGTGCGAGTAGACCGGCGCGCTGACCTCGTCCTTGCCCGCCTTCACGTCCGCCACGAACCGGGTGAGCGCCCGCCGGTCGTACGACTCGGGGAACCCCTTGCGGGACATCAGGCCGCGACGGTGCAGTTCGGCGTTGGGCAGCAGGAAGCCGTCGGTGGTGACCAGTTCCACCCGCGGATGCTCCGGCCAGCGGGCCAGCAGCGCCTTCAGGATGCGGGCGGTGGTCGACTTGCCGACCGCGACGCTGCCCGCCACGCCTATGACGAACGGCGTGCCGGACTGTGCGCCGTGCCCGGTGCGCGCGTCGCCGAGGAACGTGTTCAGCGCGCCGCGCAGCTCCGTCGTGGCGCCGACGTACAGGTTGAGCAGCCGCGACAGCGGCAGGTAGACGTCCCGTACCTCGTCCAGGTCCATCAGGTCGCCGAGCCCGCGCAGCCGCTCGACCTCCTCGGCGGTCAGCGGCAGCGGCGTCCGCTCGCGCAGCGCGCTCCACTCGGCGCGGGACAGGTCCACGTAGGGGGTCGCCTCGCGGCGGGCGGCCGTTGTCGGTGATGACACGGGAACCATTGTGCGACCGCGTAATGCGGCGTTCATGTTCGGGGGTGCACGGACCGCCACACCCGCGGGATGCGGTCGGCGAGTTCGTGGGCGCCGAACGGCACGGGGGCCTCTCGGCCGGCCAGGCCGTGCAGATAGGCGCCGACGGACGCCGCGTCGCGCGCCGCCAGGCCCGCGGCCAGCAGCGAGCCGGTCAGCCCGGACAGCACGTCGCCGCTGCCCGCGGTGGACAGCCAGGCGGTTCCGGTGGGGTTCACCCGCACCGGGTGGCCCTGGCCGGCGACGAGGGTGGTCGAGCCCTTGAGCAGCACTGTCGCGTCGTACGACTCGGCGAGCCGCTTCACGTGTGCCAGGCGGGCCGCCTCCACGTCGGCGCGGTCGACGGAGAGCAGGGCCGCCGCCTCACCGGCGTGCGGGGTGAGCACGGTGGCGGCGGTACGGCGGCGGATCTGGTCGCGGTCGGCCAGCCGCAGCCCGTCCGCGTCCACCAGCACGGGCACGTCGGAGCCGAGCACCTCGGTCACCGCCTGCCGGGCCGCCCGGTCGTCGCCGAGGCCCGGTCCGACCACCCAGGCCTGCACCCGGCCCGCCTTCGACGGCGGACCCGAGGACACCAGCGTCTCCGGGTAGCGTGCGATGACCGCCGCCGCGCCGGGCCCCACGTACCGCACCGCGCCCGCGCCGCCGCGCAGCGCGCCGCTCACCGCGAGTACCGCCGCGCCCGGGTAGCGCTCGGAACCGGCGACCACGCCGACCACGCCGCGCCGGTACTTGTCGCTCTCGCCGCTGGGGGAGGGGAGCAGCGCGGCCACATCCGCGTGCTGGAGCGCTTCCAGCGCGGGTGCCGGGAGGTACGGGCCGAGGCCGATGTCGATCAGCCGCAGTGCGCCGGCGTGTTCCGCGGCCGGGTCGATGAGCAGGCCGGGCTTGTACGTGCCGAAGGTGACGGTGGCGTCGGCGTGTACGGCTTCGCCCGGGGTCTCGCCGGTGTCCGGGTCGATGCCGCTGGGCAGGTCGACGGCGACGACGGTGGCGTGGGACTCCCGTGCGGCGCGTGCGAGCTGGGCGGCCTGCGGGCGCAGCCCGCCCCTGCCGCCGATGCCGACGATTCCGTCCATGACGAGGTGGGCGTCGGCGATGGCCGGGGCGGCGTCTTCAGGGGCCAGGGTTCGGCCGCCGGCGCGGCGCAGTGCGGCCAGGCCGCCGGGGTGGGCCTTGTCCGGGTTGAGCAGTACGGCGGTGACGCCGGCGCCGCGGCGGGCGAGGCGGGCGGCGGCGTAGAGGGCGTCGCCGCCGTTGTCGCCGGATCCGGCCAGTACGACGACGCGCCTGCTGTAGGCGCCGTGCATCAGGGCGCCGCAGGCGGCGGCGAGGCCGGCGGCGGCGCGCTGCATCAGGGTGCCCGGGGGGAGCCGGGGCATGAGGGTGCGTTCGGCTGCTCGGACGGTCTCTACGGTGTGCGCGTGCCGCATGCGGTTCCTTCCGTGGGGGATGCCCACCCTCCCCACCCGTTACCGGGATCGTATGGGCAACCTCGCGCGCTGTCTGTTCGTGGGGCGGGGCCGGGGGCGAAGGGGTGGGGGTCCTGGACCGCATATTTACGGGCCGGTTGCCCCCAGCGTTGTGTGCCCCGGAAGTTCGGCCCGCAAATACACGTCAGCGTCCAGGACCCCCACCCCTCCGCCCCCGGCCCCTCACGGTGTTCTCTGCGCTCGCGGGCCGGTGGTCGTTCGGCGGCCGGGGGGTGCGATTCCTTTTGGGTCCTTTTCTGGTTGTCTGGGGTTCGCATTCCGTCTGGCGGTGGTAGTGCGGCGGCTCGCGGAAGGGGGGGTGGGATGTCCGGGCGGCGGCCCCCCGGCGTGCTCAGCCTTCTGCGACTACCACCGCGGACGCTACGCCCGCGTCGTGGCTCAGCGAGACGTGCCAGCTCCGTACGCCCAGTTCCGTGGCGCGGGCCGCCACCGTGCCGGTGACGGTGAGTCGGGGGCGGCCCGAGTCCTCGGTCACCACGGTGGCGTCACGCCAGTGCAGGCCGCCCGGCGCGCCGAGTGCCTTCGCCACCGCCTCCTTCGCGGCGAACCGGGCGGCGAGCGACGCGATGCCGCGTCGCTCGCCGTCCGGCAGGTACAGCTCCTCGTCGTTGAACAGCCGCTCCACCATGCTCGGCGTCCGCTCCAACGCGGCCTGGAACCGGGCGATTTCGGCGACGTCGATGCCCACCCCGATGATCATCGGCCGCTCACTCCACCGTGACGGACTTCGCCAGGTTCCGCGGCTGGTCGACCTCGTTGCCGCGGGCCGTCGCCAACTCGCAGGCGAAGACCTGCAACGGCACGGTGGCCACGAGCGGTTGAAGGAGTGTCGGGGTGGCCGGGATGCGGATCAGGTGGTCGGCGTACGGGACGACCGTCTCGTCGCCCTCCTCGGCGATGACGATGGTCCGCGCGCCACGCGCCCTGATCTCCTGGATGTTGGAGACGATCTTGTCGTGCAGCACCGACCGCCCGCGCGGCGACGGAACCACCACCACGACCGGCAGGTCGTCCTCGACCAGCGCGATCGGCCCGTGCTTCAACTCGCCCGCGGCGAAGCCCTCCGCGTGCATGTAGGCGAGTTCCTTGAGCTTCAACGCGCCTTCCAGCGCGACCGGGTAGCCGACGTGGCGGCCCAGGAACAGCACCGTGTTCTTGTCCTTCAGGGAGCGCGCCAGCTCCCGCACCGGCTCCATGGTCTCCAGGACCTGGTCGACCTGCTTGGCGATGTCGGACAGTTCGCGCACCACGGAGGAGACCTCGTCGCCCCACTTGGTGCCGCGCACCTGCCCCAGGTACAGCGCCACCAGGTAGCAGGCCACCAGCTGGGTCAGGAACGCCTTGGTGGAGGCGACCGCGACCTCCGGTCCGGCGTGGGTGTAGAGCACCGCGTCCGACTCGCGGGGAATCGTGGACCCGTTGGTGTTGCAGATGGCCAGCACCTTCGAGCCCTGCTCGCGGGCGTGCCGCAGCGCCATCAGCGTGTCCATGGTCTCGCCGGACTGGCTGATCGCGACGACCAGGGTGCGCGGGTCGAGGATCGGGTCCCGGTACCGGAACTCGCTGGCGAGTTCGGTCTCGCAGGGGATCCGGGTCCAGTGCTCGATCGCGTACTTGGCGATCATCCCGGCGTGGAACGCCGTCCCGCAGGCCACGATCACGATCTTGTCGATCTCGCGCAGCGCGTGCGCGTCGATCCTGACCTCGTCCAGGGTGAGCCGACCGCTGGCGTCGATCCGGCCGAGCAGGGTGTCGGCGACCGCCTTGGGCTGCTCGGCGATCTCCTTGAGCATGAAGTAGTCGTAGCCCGCCTTCTCGGCGGCGGAGGCGTCCCAGTCCACGTGGTACTCGCGGTAGGTGCCCGGGTTGCCGTCGAAGCCGGTGACGGTGACGCCGTCCCGGCGCAGCTCGACCACCTGGTCCTGGCCGAGTTCCATGGCGTCGCGGGTGTACGCGATGAACGCGGCCACGTCGGAGGCGAGGAAGTTCTCGCCGTCGCCGAGGCCCACCACCAGCGGCGAGTTGCGGCGCGCCGCGACCACCACGTCGGGCGCGTCGGCGCTCACCGACACCAGGGTGAACGCGCCCTCCAGGCGGCGGCACACCTGGCGCATCGCCTCGGCGAGGTCACCGGCCGAGGAGTACGCCTCGGCGAGCAGGTGGGAGACCACCTCGGTGTCGGTCTCGGAGAGCAACTCGTGGCCGCGCTCGACGAGTTCGGCGCGCAGTTCCGCGAAGTTCTCGATGATGCCGTTGTGTACGACGGCGACCCGTCCGGCGTTGTCCAGGTGCGGGTGGGCGTTGGCGTCGTTGGGAGCGCCGTGGGTGGCCCAGCGGGTGTGGCCGATGCCGGTGGTGCCGGTGGGCAGCGGACGGTCGGCCAGCTCCTTCTCCAGGTTGGCCAGTTTGCCCGCCTTCTTGGCGGCGGCCAGCCCGCCGTCGGCCAGCACCGCGACCCCGGCCGAGTCATAGCCGCGGTACTCCAGCCGCTTGAGCCCGGTGATGACAACGTCGAGGGCGTTCTGGGCGCCCACGTAACCCACGATTCCGCACATGGGGGTCAGCTTAGGGGGGCCCGGTGAGCGGGTGGACGACGGCGTCGGCCACCCGAGTGGACCACGCCGGGGCGTACGGCGAGGGTACCGGGGAGTGAAGTGCGATTGTCGTACGACTGATGCCGTCCTACTCCGGTGCGCGGCGGGTCCGCCGCGGCTGACGAAAGGCCGGTGCGATGGCTGGTGTGGTGAGGTTGCGAGTCTGGGCGGGGCTGCTGACGGCGGTCACGGTGCTGCCCCTGCTGCTCGGCGGCGGCACCGCCGCGGCGGGCGGCAGATCAGGAGACCCGCGGGTGCCGCTGTACCGGCTGGTGCCGGGCGTACCGCTGCCGCGCGGGGTGGCGGTGACGCCGGACGAGACGTACACGCAGCGGATCGTCTACGGCCGCACCCCCGCCCGGCACCGTCGGCCGGCGCTGACCGCCGCGCAGATCCGGGCGGCCCGGCTCACCGAGTACGTGCCGCGCGAGGACGCGGCCGTGGTGCGGGCCAAGGGGGCGCGGCGGTACTGCTCGCCGCACGCCGGGCCGTACCAGCGGCAGATCACCCGCTTCCTGCGCCTGCTGGTGCGCAACCGGCAGAGCCGGGCCACCTGCCGGGCGATCCGCGGCTACCAGCGGGCGCACGGCATCCGTCCGGCGATCGGCTTCGCCGGTCCGGTCACCTGGGGCATGATGCGCGACTCGGTGCGCACCCGGGCGATGGACCGGAAGGCGCTGATCAAGTCGAGCGCCCGCTGGGCCTGCCCGACCGGCCCGTTCCGGATCGCCTGTGTGGACCAGGACAACCAGGAGCTGTGGATCCAGAACGGCGACGAGATCGTCTTCGGCCCGGTGCCGGTGCGCACCGGCCTGCCCGGCTACCGCACCCGCAACGGCATGCACAGCATCTACTGGCGGCACCGCGACCACGTGTCGACGATCTACCACACCCCGATGCCCTTCGCCCAGTTCTTCTCCGGCGGCCAGGCGCTGCACGGGATCATCGGGGACGTCTACGGCCCGGACGGCTCGTACGGCTGTGTGAACCTGCGGATGCGGGACGCGCAGGAGGCGTGGGACATCCTCCAGCAGGGCGACCGGGTCTATGTCTGGGGGGTCAGGCAAATGAACAATGACGACGACTAGCCACCGTCGCGCCGCCCCCGAACGGTTCCCGCCCGGGGGTGAGGCGAATGCCATAGGCACGAGCGGCGCCCCGCCTGAGACACTGACGGGGATGAACGCTGCACTTGATGAGGACGAGCACTCGGCCCCCGGCACGGCCCTGCGGGTGTGGGCCGAGGTCGACCTCGCCGCGCTGCGGGCCAATGTGGCGGCGCTGCGCGCCCGTATAGGCGGGGCCGCCCTGATGGCCGTGGTGAAGGCCGACGGATACGGGCACGGCGCGTTGGCCTGTGCCCGGGCGGCCCGCGCGGCCGGTGCGTCCTGGATCGGCACCGCCACCCCGCAGGAGGCGCTGGACCTGCGCGCCGCCGGGGTGGACGGCCGGATGCTGTGCTGGCTGTGGACCCCGGGCGGGCCGTGGCGGGAGGCGATCGAGGCGGATGTCGACGTGTCGGTCAGCGGCATGTGGGCGCTGCGCGAGGCGACCGCCGCCGCCCGCGCCGCCGGGCGTCCGGCACGTATCCAGCTGAAGTCGGACACCGGCCTGGGCCGCAACGGCTGCCAGCCCGCGGACTGGCCGGAGTTGGTGGCCGCCGCCCGCGCCGCGGAAGCCGCCGGGCTGGCCAAGGTCACCGGCATCTGGTCGCACTTCGCCTGCGCGGACGAGCCGGGCCACCCGTCGATCGCCGCCCAACTCTCCGTTTTCCACGAGGCGTTGGAGGCCGCGCGGGCGGCGGGCCTGGAGCCCGAGGTGCGGCACATCGCCAACTCGCCCGCCACGCTGACCCTTCCGGAGACGCACTTGGACCTGGTGCGCACCGGTATCGCGATGTACGGCGTCTCGCCGGTGCCGCAGGTCGGCGCGCCGGCGGACTTCGGGCTGCGTCCGGTGATGACGCTGCGGGCCCGGCTGGCCCAGGTCAAGCGGGTGCCGGGCGACCACGGCGTCAGCTACGGCCACCTGTACACCACGCCGGGGGAGACCACCTTGGCGCTGGTTCCGGCCGGTTACGCGGACGGCATTCCGCGGCACGCCTCCAACACCGGTCCGGTGCTGGTCGCGGGCAAGTGGCGCACGGTGGCCGGGCGGGTCGCCATGGACCAGTTCGTGGTGGACCTCGGCGGCGACAGCGCCCAGGTGGGCGATCCGGCGGTGCTGTTCGGGCCGGGCGACCAGGGCGAGCCGACGGTCGAGGACTGGGCGCGGGCGTGCGGCACCATCGCGTACGAGATCGTCACCCGGATCGGCGCGCGGGTGCCGCGGGTCCATCTGCACACGGATGACGACGGAAGTGGGAGCCAGGCCGTCACGGGGGTATCTGATCCACGATGACTGACAGCAGTGGCAGTGGCAGTGGCAGTGGTGGTGGGCTGAAGTCCGCGGGCAGGTCCGCCGGGCTGGTCGGCGCGGCGATCGGGGTGCTCGCGGCGGGCGCCGCCGCAGGCGTCGCCATAGAGCGGATGACCGTGGGCCGTGCCATACGCAGCAAGGCGCGCCTCGCGCTGGACGCCACCGGCCCGTTCGGCACGCTGCGCGGCACCCCGGGCGTGGCGTACGCCGAGGACGGCACCGCGCTGCGCTACGAGGTCGAGGAGCCCGAGCCGGACGGGCGCGGGCGGCCGGGCCTGTTCCGCCGCAACGGGACCGCGCCGCTGACCGTCGTCTTCAGCCACGGCTACTGCCTGAGCCAGGACGCCTGGCACTTCCAGCGGCTGGCGCTGCGCGGCAAGGTCCGGGCGGTCTACTGGGACCAGCGCAGCCACGGCCGCTCCGCGCGCGGGCACGCCCAGCTGGACGGCGAGCCCGCCACCATCGACCAGCTCGGCCGTGATCTCAGGGCGGTGATCGACGCCGCCGCGCCCGAGGGGCCGCTGGTGCTGGCCGGGCACTCGATGGGCGGCATGACGGTGATGGCGTTCGCCGCGCAGTTCCCGGAACTGGTGCGGGAGCGCGTCGCGGGCGTGTTCTTCGTGGGCACCTCGGCGGGCAAGCTGTCGGCGGTGTCGCTGGGACTGCCCGCGATGGGCGCCCGGGCGTTCCGTGTGCTGGCGCCGAGCGTGCTGAGGGCGCTGGGCAGCCAGGCGACGCTGGTCGAGCGCGGTAGGCGGGCCACCGCCGACCTGTTCGCCGGGATCGTCAAGCGCTACTCGTTCGGCTCGGAAGTCGACCCGGCGGTCGCCCGGCTCGCCGAGCGCATGATCGAGTCAACGCCTATCGACGTGGTCGCCGAGTTCTATCCGGCGTTCACCGAGCACGAGAAGGCGGAGTCGCTGGTCGTCCTGGACGGCCGTCCGGCGCTGGTGATGGCGGGCGACAAGGACCTGCTGACGCCCAGCGACCACAGTGCGGCGATCGCCGAGCGGCTGCCGAGCGCCGAACTCGTCGTCGTTCCCGCCGCGGGTCACCTGGTGATGCTGGAGCACCCGGAGGTGGTCAACGCCCATCTCGCCGCGCTGCTGGCGCGCGCCGCGGACGCGGTACGGGCGCCGCTGCCGGACGCGGTGCGCGAGCTGGCCTCCGGCCATGAGGTGACGCAGGCCGCTCGGGCGTAGCGGCGCCGCGGGCCTCCGGTCTTGCGTAGCATCGACAACCATGGGTACGACGCAGGACTTGGACGTACGGGCGCGGATCACCGTGGAGACCGCCGACCGCATGCGGGAGCTGGGCCGTCGGCTGGCCGCGCTGCTTCGGCCGGGTGATCTGGTGCTGCTCAGCGGCGAGCTGGGCGCGGGGAAGACCACGCTGACCCGCGGCCTGGGTGAGGGACTCGGCGTGCGGGGCGCGGTCACCTCACCGACGTTCGTGATCGCACGGGTCCACCCCTCGCTGACCGGAGGCCCGGCGCTGGTCCATGTGGACGCGTACCGGCTGGGCGGCGGGCTGGACGAGATGGAGGACCTCGACCTCGATGTGTCGCTGACGGAGTCGGTGGTCGTCGTGGAGTGGGGCGAGGGCAAGGTCGAGGACCTGTCCGAGGACCGGCTGCACGTCGCCATCCACCGCGGTACCGGCGACGAGGCGCACGATGTGCGGGAGGTCGTGATCACCGGGGTGGGGGAGCGCTGGACGGACGCTCTGCTGACGGAGCTCGGGTAACCGGCGCCTTCCCACCGCTGCCCGTACCCGCGGTCTTTCGCGACAGTATTCCGACAGGACGTCGGGAAGATGTTGCGCGGGGGCCGCCGGGCATGGTGTGCTTGAGGTCAGAGGTTGGTTAGGCCTGCCTAAGTTCTGGCCCGGGAGGCGACATGTCGGCCGACGGTCGTGCAGAGGTTTCCCCGGAATCGCGTGATTACCGGGACGAGACACCGATGCCGCCGATGAGTGCGCTGCTGGCCGCGAGCGCCGCCGCGCAGGCGGTCTGCACCCCGCCCCGTGCGCCGGAGGACGACCCGGAGGACGCCGAGCGGGAGCAGGACGCCGCCTAGTCCGGCGCAGCGCCCGGGGGACTCAGGGGACGACGATCACCTTCGCGCCGATCAGCGCGAACTGCCACATCGCGGTGCCGTCCGCGGCCTTCTCCCGCACCCCGCCGGTCTTCTTGGCGGTCTGCGGGGACGGCACGGAGCCGTCCACCGCGGCGGAGAAGCCGATCGTCGTACCCCGCACCACGGCGAACCGCACCACATGCTCGATCGGCACCCCGTCCGTGCCGGTGACCCGCTCGGAGCGGGAGGTCACCGTGTACGTGCCCGGGGTCGGGGAGACCGAGCCGGGAGTGACCGTGAAGCCGCGCTCCACCTGGTCGTCGGCGGACACCAGCCACACCCGGCGCTGCGCCAGGGAGTACACGATGCGCTTGCCGTGCCCGGAGGCGGGGGGCAGTGCGACCGGCTCGGGGGAGGGCGCCGTCGAAGGAGCCGTGCTCGGACGGGCGGAGGCGCTGGGCGCGGTGTGCGACCGGCCGGTGTGGTCGGGGGCGGCGGACGCCTGCCAGGCGAGTACGCCGATGGCCGCTAGCGCGGCGGCGGTGAGGCCGGTGACGATCGTGCCGGAGGCAATCCTTGCCATGGGGAGACGTTAGCACCGGGTCACTGACCCGTTGGCGTTCGGGTTTTTCCCACCCGGGCACCTGTTCGCGGCTGCGCGCGTGCGGGTGGGAATTTCCCCACCGCCGGCCACAGTGCGCCGGAACCCAAATTAAGACCACCAAAACGCGCCGTAGGCTGTCTACCGTGCTACTCGCCTTCGACACCGCCACCCCCGCCATCACCGCCGCCGTCCACGACGGCACCGCCGTGCGCGCCGAGTCGACCCAGGTCGACGCCCGCCGCCACGGCGAGTTGCTGCTCCCCACGGTGGACACGGTGCTGAGCGAGGCGGGCATCAAGCTGGACGCGGTGACCGGCATCGTGGTCGGCGTGGGCCCCGGCCCGTACACCGGACTGCGGGTCGGCCTGGTGACCGCCGCCGCCTTCGGCGACGCGCTGGGCATCCCCGTGTACGGCGTCTGCACGCTCGACGGCATCGCGTACGCCGCCGGGCGGATGGGCGACCTGGACGGGCCGTTCGTCGTGGCGACCGACGCCCGCCGCAAGGAGGTGTACTGGGCGCGGTACACCGACCCCCGTACCCGTACCAGCGACCCGGCGGTGGACCGCCCGGCGGACATCGCCGACGAGGTGGCGGGGCTCCCGGCGGTCGGCGCGGGCGCCGTGCTCTACCCGCAGGTCTTCACCGGTGCCCGCGCGCACGGCCCGCAGCACCAGTCGGCCGCGGCGCTGGCCGCGCTGGCCGCCGAACGGCTGGCGAGCGGCGCGGACTTCCTGCCTCCGCTGCCGCTGTACCTGCGGCGACCGGACGCCCAGGTGCCCGCCGGGTACAAGGCGGTCATGCCGAAATGACCGCCGCGCTGCGCGAGATGCGCTGGTGGGACATCGACCCGGTGATGGCGCTTGAGGAAGCGCTGTTCCCGGAGGACGCCTGGTCGCGCGGCATGTTCTGGTCCGAACTGGCCGGAGTCCGGCACCGGGAGGCGACACGCTACTACGTGGTGGCCGAGGACGGCGGCCGGATCGTCGGCTACGCCGGTCTCGCCGCGGTGGCCGGGACCGGTGACGTACAGACCATCGCGGTCGCCACCGACCACTGGGGCAGCGGACTCGGCGCCCGGCTGCTCGGCGACCTGCTGCGCCGGGCCACCGCCATGGAGTGCCGAGAGGTGCTCCTGGAGGTGCGGGTCGACAACGCCCGCGCCCAACGCCTCTACGAGCGCTTCGGCTTCGAGCCGATCGGGTTCCGGCGCGGCTACTACCAGCCGGGCAACGTGGACGCCCTCGTCATGCGACTGACCGACCCCTCATCCGTACCCCTGCAAGGACTGATCCATGGCTGACGAACCCCTCGTCCTGGGCATCGAGACCTCCTGCGACGAGACCGGCGTGGGCGTGGTCCGCGGCCACACGCTGCTGGCCGACGCGGTCGCGTCCAGCGTGGACGAACACGCCAGGTTCGGCGGCGTGGTGCCGGAGGTCGCCAGCCGGGCGCACCTGGAGGCGATGGTCCCGACCATCCAGCGGGCGCTCAAGGACGCCGGTGTCACCGCCCGCGACCTGGACGGCATCGCGGTGACCGCGGGCCCGGGGCTGGCCGGAGCGCTGCTGGTCGGCGTCTCGGCGGCGAAGGCGTACGCCTACGCGCTGGGCAAGCCGCTGTACGGCGTCAACCACCTGGCCTCGCACATCTGCGTGGACCAGTTGGAGCACGGCGCGCTGCCCGAGCCGACGATGGCGCTGCTGGTCTCCGGCGGCCACTCCTCGCTGCTGCTGGCCCCCGACATCACCGCGGACGTGCGCCCGCTCGGCTCGACCATCGACGACGCGGCGGGCGAGGCGTTCGACAAGGTCGCCCGGGTGCTGGGGCTGGGCTTCCCCGGCGGTCCGGTGATCGACCGCTACGCACGCGAGGGCGACCCCGACGCGATCCGCTTCCCGCGAGGGCTGACCGGGCCGCGCGACCCGCTGTACGACTTCTCCTTCTCGGGGCTGAAGACCGCGGTGGCCCGGTGGATCGAGGCCAGGCGGGCCGCGGGCGAGACGGTGCCGGTGGCGGACGTCGCGGCGTCGTTCCAGGAGGCGGTGACCGACGTGCTGACCCGCAAGGCGGTCCGCGCCTGCAAGGACCACGGGGTGGAGCACCTGATGCTGGGCGGCGGCGTCGCGGCCAACTCGCGGCTGCGGGCGATGGCCGAGGAGCGGTGTGCGGCGGCCGGGATCGAACTGCGGGTGCCGCGACCGAAGTTGTGCACCGACAACGGCGCGATGGTGGCCGCGCTGGGCGCCGAGATGGTGGCGCGCGGCCGGGCCGCCTCGGACTGGGAGCTGCCCGCCGACTCCTCGCTTCCGGTGACCGAACCGCATGTCCCCGGCCAGCACCACGCCGCGTGATGCCGACCGTCGCGTTGATGTGGGAGGCGCGCGCCGTATCGGGGCACGGGGCCGAGCTCCTGGCGTGGGTACGGGAGCTGAAGCCCGACGGTGAGCGTCAACCGCTGCGCCGCGAGATCCTCACCGCGCCCGAGGACCGGGTGCTCGTGATCACCTGGTGGGAGGGCGGATATCGCGCCGAGGTGCCGGAACTCCCTGATCCACCAGCGGATTTGGTGCGCCGCGCGGTGCACCGCTGGCGGTTCGAGTCGGTCGGCGGCTGAGCGGGCGGCCTTCGGCAGGTTCCCTCGTATAGGTGGGATTGGCCGCGACCATATCCCTTGGGTGGGGTGCCGGTTCGTAGTCTGACGGGCGTCGCCGATGCGAGGGGGTGCCCTTTGGAGGAGCCGGAGAGCGGCCGAAGGAGACTGCGCCAGCGCGCGGACTCCGTGGCCGCGGCCTTGGTCGTCCTCGGCCGCAGTCCCGAGCGCGCCGACGATCCGGCGGCCGACCTCGCCTTCCAGCATGCCACGTTGCTGGCCGCCGCCGTGGCCCCGTTCCGTGAGACGGCCGCCGATCCGCAGCTGGTCTACGGTGGCCCGGCGGTCCTGGCACGCGGTGTGCAGAACGTGCACGACTATCCCGAGCACCGCCATCTCCCGGTCCACGAGCACCTGATCACCCACCTGGGGCTGGCCGCGGAGTACGTCCGGGCACTGTTCGGCACGGAGGGCGACGGGCGTCCGCAGCACGAACTGCTGGTCGCCACCCGGGAGTTCCTCACCGCCATGATCACCGCCGCCGGTCAGACCGCGTACCATCTGCGCTCCGCGCACCTCGGCCCCACCGGACGCCCTTCCGAGTCCGGCCTTGAGACCATCTCCTACGCCGTCAACGGTGATGTCCTCGCCTCGCTCGCCGACGCGGCGGAGCAGGCCGCCACCCGGATGCGTACGGAACTGGACCGCCTCACCGACTCCGGGGACTCCAAGGACGGTTGACGGGCGTCAGGCGGGTGCGCCGATGAGCATGGCCGGCGCTCCGGCCACCCTGGTGAGCAGTACCGTCGCCGAGTTCGGCCCCTGCGGCTTGAGCCGCCTGCGCAGCTCCTCCGGTTCGACGGCCGAGCCGCGCTTCTTGACGGTGAGCGTGCCCACGTCGCGCTCCCGCAGCAGCGCCTTGAGCCTCTTGAGGTTGAACGGCAGCGTGTCGGTGATCTCGTAGGCGGTGGCGTACGGGGTGGGGCGCAGCTCGTCCGCGGTGATGTAGGCGATCGTCTCGTCGATGAGTCGGCCGCCGAGTTCCGCCGCGACCTCCGCCACGAGGTGGGCACGGATCACCGCGCCGTCCGGCTCGTAGAGGTACCGTCCGACCGGCCCCACCGGCGGTGCCGGCAGGCCGCCGCCGGTCAGCGCGGCGCCGTCGGGCAGCAGGGTGGCGCGCCGGGCGCCGGGTCCGGTGCCGAACCACAGCACGGCCTCCTTGACGTCTCCCCGGTCCGAGACCCACTCGGCCTCGGCGTCCTCCGGTACCGCGTCGTGCGGGATGCCGGGGGCGACCTTGAGCGCGGCGTGCGGGGCCTTGCGGGCGGCGGCCACCGCCCAGGACAGCGGGGGCGAGTACGCCTCGGGGTCGAACACCCGGCCACGGCCGCCGCGTCGGGCCGGGTCGACGAAGACCGCGTCGTACCCGTCCGTCGCCACCTCGGCGACATCCGCCCGGCGCACCTCGATCAGTCCGTCCAGGCCCAGGGCGCGGGCGTTGGCCTGGGCGACCGCGCAGGTCAGCGGTGAGCGGTCCACGGCGAGCACCTCGATCCCCTTGCGGGCGAGGGCGATCGCGTCGCCGCCGATCCCGCAGCACAGGTCGGCCACCCGCCGCGTCCCCAGCCCGGCGAACCGTGCCGCCCGGTGCTCCGCCACCACGGTCCGCGTCGCCTGCTCGACGCCGTCCGGGGTGAAGTACATCCGGTGCGCGTCCGCCCCGAACTTGGCCTCCGCCCGCCCCCGCAAGCGCGCCTGCGTCAGCGCCGCCCCCACGATCTCCGCCGGGTACGCCCGCCGCAACCGCGTCACGATCGCGATCTCGTCCGCGGGGTCGAACCCGCGCAACTGGTCGAGCAAGGCCTGGCCGTCGGGGGCGAGAAGAGAGGAGAAGCCGTCAACATCCACAGCACCATTCTCGTGCTCCGGGGTGGCGGTCCCGAACGGGGAGTGGGTGCCCGCCCCCGCGAGGAGGGAAGCCCGCGGCGGCGCACCCCGGCGCGCTGGCACTCCGCTTGACCGAGTGCTAACGGAGTTCTAGGCTCGGCTCTGGCACTCCGCACCGCAGAGTGCCAACAGCGACGAGGCAGGTCCGGCACCCGCGACGACGGATCTACCAGGTCGCCACCCCAAGACACACACTCCTGTGAACTCTCCGAAGGGGGAGGTCGGATCGTGACGACCGCCAGCAAGGTTGCCATCAAGCCGCTCGAGGACCGCATCGTGGTCCAGCCGCTCGACGCCGAGCAGACCACGGCCTCGGGCCTGGTCATCCCGGACACTGCGAAGGAGAAGCCCCAGGAGGGCGTCGTCCTCGCCATCGGCCCGGGTCGCTTCGAGGACGGCAAGCGCGTCGAGCTCGACGTCAAGGTCGGTGACGTCGTGCTGTACAGCAAGTACGGCGGCACCGAGGTCAAGTACAACAACGAGGAGTACCTCGTCCTCTCGGCCCGCGACGTCCTCGCGATCGTCGAGAAGTAATCAAGGCGCGCCCGAGGGGCGTGCCGACCGGCTCCACTACACGCAGCCGTGATCCCGCCCCGGGTTTTCCGCGTCCGTTGGACCGGGGCCCGGGGCGCGGTCTCTGACGAGGAATAGACGAGGTAGTACGCAGGTATGGCCAAGATCCTGAAGTTCGACGAGGACGCCCGTCGCGCTCTTGAGCGCGGCGTCAACAAGCTTGCCGACACCGTCAAGGTGACCATCGGCCCCAAGGGACGCAACGTCGTCATCGACAAGAAGTTCGGCGCTCCGACCATCACCAACGATGGCGTCACCATCGCCCGCGAGGTCGAGATCGAGGACGCGTACGAGAACCTGGGCGCCCAGCTGGTCAAGGAGGTGGCGACCAAGACCAACGACATCGCGGGTGACGGCACCACCACCGCCACCGTGCTGGCCCAGGCGCTGGTCCGCGAGGGTCTGCGCAACGTCGCCGCCGGTGCCTCCCCGGCCGCCCTGAAGCGCGGTATCGACGCCGCGGTGAAGGCCATCTCCGAGGACCTGCTGGCCACCGCCCGGCCGATCGACTCCAAGACCGACATCGCCGCCGTCGCCGCGCTGTCCGCTCAGGACAAGCAGGTCGGCGAGCTGATCGCCGAGGCGATGGACAAGGTCGGCAAGGACGGTGTCATCACCGTCGAGGAGTCCAACACCTTCGGTCTGGAGCTGGACTTCACCGAGGGCATGGCCTTCGACAAGGGCTACCTCTCGCCCTACTTCGTCACCGACCAGGAGCGGATGGAAGCGGTCCTCGAGGACCCGTACATCCTGATCCACCAGGGCAAGATCTCCTCGATCCAGGACCTGCTGCCGCTGCTGGAGAAGATCATCCAGGCGGGCGCCAGCAAGCCGCTGCTGATCATCGCCGAGGACGTCGAGGGCGAGGCGCTCTCCACCCTGGTCGTCAACAAGATCCGCGGCACCTTCAACGCGGTCGCGGTCAAGGCGCCCGGCTTCGGCGACCGCCGCAAGGCGATGCTCGGCGACATGGCGGTGCTCACCGGTGCCACCGTGGTCGCCGAGGAGGTCGGCCTCAAGCTCGACCAGGTCGGCCTGGACGTACTGGGCACCGCCCGCCGGGTGACCGTCACCAAGGACGACACCACCATCGTCGACGGCGCCGGTGACAAGGCCGAGCTGGAGGGCCGGATCAACCAGATCAAGGCCGAGATCGCCGCCACCGACTCCGACTGGGACCGCGAGAAGCTCCAGGAGCGCCTCGCCAAGCTGGCCGGTGGCGTCTGCGTGATCCGCGTCGGCGCGGCCACCGAGGTCGAGCTGAAGGAGCGCAAGCACCGTCTGGAGGACGCCATCTCCGCGACCCGCGCCGCGGTCGAGGAGGGCATCGTCTCCGGTGGTGGCTCGGCGCTGGTGCACGCCTCCAAGGTGCTCGGCGACTCGCTGGGCAAGGCGGGCGACGAGGCCACCGGTGTCGCGGTCGTGCGCAAGGCCGTGGTCGAGCCGCTGCGCTGGATCGCCGAGAACGCCGGCCTTGAGGGCTACGTGATCACCTCCAAGGTGGCCGAGCTGGAGAAGGGCCACGGCTTCAACGCCGCCACCGGGGAGTACGGCGACCTGGTCAAGGCCGGTGTCATCGACCCGGTGAAGGTCACCCGTTCCGCGCTGGAGAACGCCGCGTCCATCGCCTCCCTGCTGCTCACGACCGAGACCCTGGTCGTGGAGAAGAAGGAAGAGGAGCCCGCCGAGGCCGGTCACGGTCACGGCCACGGCCACGCCCACTGAGCTGGGTAGCGCGTAGTTCCACGAAGGTCCCGGGTTCCCACCGCCGAGCGGTGGGCCCGGGGCCTCGTGCGTTGCCGGCCGGGCTGACGCTCAGCGGGGGCCGAAGCGCCGCCCCGCCTTCGTGGAGACCCGGGCGAACACCCCGCTCGGTACGACCTTCGCCAGCCCGACGACCGCCTTGTACCGCACGTCGGGCACGCTCACCACCTTGCCCACCGCCAGGTCGCGGATGGCCGCGGCCACCACCTTGTCCGCGTCCAGCCAGGCCCAGTCGGGGATGCCGCTGGCGTCCATACCGGCCCGCTGGTGGAACTCCGTGCGCACGAACCCCGGGCACAGCGCCATCAACCGCACACCGCTGCCCGCGAGTTCACGGGCCACACCCTGGGTGAACCGCACCACCCACGCCTTGCTCGCCGCGTACGTACCGCGTGGCAGGAACGCCGCCACCGACGCCACGTTGATGACGAAGCCCCGGCCGCGCTCCCGCATCGCCTCCGCCGCCGCGTAGGTGAGCCGAAGCACCGCCTCGCAGTGCACCTTGAGCATCGTCAACTCCTCGGCCACCGGTGCGTTCAAGAACGCCTCGCGGTTGCCGAAGCCCGCGTTGTTCACCAGCACGTCAACGGGCTCGGACCGGTCGGCGAGCCGTGACTCCACCGCCGTGACGCCCTCCTCGGTGGACAGGTCGGCGACCAGCACCTGTACCCGCACGCCATGGCGCTTGCGCAGTTCCTGCGCGCTGTCCTCCAGCCGTTTGCCGTCGCGCGCCACCAGGACCAGATCATGCCCGTCGTCCGCCAGCCGCCGTGCGAAGGCGGCACCGACGCCCGCCGTCGCTCCCGTGATCAGTGAAGTGGTCATGAAGCGAGGCTAGGGCCTCCGCCACCGCTTCAGCTCGTCCTCCTTCGGGCGACCTCCTTGATCTCGTCGGGAAGCGCCCCTGCCTCCAACAGCCTTGGCAGCAGCTGCGGTTGCCTCGTCATCGCCCGAAAGGTGAGCGAGACGGTCACCCGGTGGGATGGCCGGGACTCGATCACGATGGGGTCCCCGGCCCGGATCTCGCCGGGCTGGACCACCCGCAGATACGGTCCGGGCAGCGCGGCGACGGTGAACTGCCTGATCCAGCCAGGACGGTCCAGCCAGCCCTGGAACGTCGAACACGGGATGCGCGGGCAGGAGACTTCGAGCAGTACGTCGGGGCCGATGCGCCAACGCTCCCCGATCAGCGCGTTGTTGACATCCAGGCCGGAGGTGGTCAGGTTCTCCCCGAAGGCGCCGTTGGGCAGTTCCCGGCCGACTATCGTCTCCCAGTCATCCAGATCCTCCCTCGCATAGGCGTACACGGCCTGGTCGTCCCCGCCGTGGTTCTTCACGTCGTGCACCCGGTCGCCCGCCAGCCCGACCGCACCGGTGCCCTTCGGTCCGGGCGCCCGGACCTCGACCGCACCCTTGACCGGTCGCTTGTCGATCCCGGTGCCCGTCGCGTTCTTCTTCCACGGGTTGGAGCGCTCCACCCCGATGTTCACCGACAGCAGCCTCATGCTCCGACGCTACGGGCGAAGACCACTGGAGGCGACAGCATTACGCGTCCCCCGCGGGACTAGTGGACGGGCGCCGGCAGGGCGTCGAGTATCCGGTCCACGTCCTGGGCCGAGTTGTACAGATGGAAGGACGCGCGCAGGTTCCCCGCCCGCGCCGATACCTGGATACCGGCGCGTTCCAGTTGCTCCGCCGCCGCTCCCAGGCCGGGCACGGAGACGATGGCGGAGCCACCGGTGCCCACCGCCTGGTACCCCAACTCGGCGAGGCCCGCGGTGAACCGGTCGGCCAGCGCCAGGTTGTGCGCGTGGATCGTCTCGACGCCGGTCTCCTCGATCAACGCCAGTGACGCGGCGGCGCCGATGTAGCACAGGTACGCCGGGGAGTGGTCGAACCGCCGTGCCGAGGTGGCGAGTTGGGCGATCGGCCCGTAGCAGGACTCCCACGGCTCCTCGCCCGCCAGCCACCCCGCGAAGGCGGGCGGCAACTCGGCGGCCGCGGACTCGCCTATCGCCAGGAAGCACACGCCCCGCGGAGCGAGCAGCCACTTGAAGCCCGCGCACACCACATAGTCGAAGTCACCGGCGCGCAGTGGCAGCCAGCCCGCCGACTGCGTGGCGTCGACCAGGGTGCGGGCGCCGTGCGCGGCGGCCGCGGTCCGTATCGCGTCGAGGTCGGCGAGCCGGCCGTCGGCCGACTGGACCGAGCTGACGGCCACCAGCGCCGTGCCCGGGCCGATCTCCTCGGCCATCCGCTCCAGCGGCGCGGTGCGCAGCTTGAGGTCGGCGCGGACCGCGAACGGATTGACCAGCGAACTGAAGTCGCCCTCGGCGACCAGCACTTCGGCGCCCGACGGCAGACCAGCCGCGATCAGCCCCGCGTACACCGAGACCGAGGCGCCCGCGGCGACCCGTTCTGGGGGAACCCCCGCGATGCGGGCGAACGCCGCTCGGGACGCGGCCACCGCCGGGTCGTAGTCGGAGAAGTCCCCGGTGGGCCAGCCCCGTGCGGCGCGCTGGACCGCCTCCGCCGCCCTCGCCGGGCCGAGGCCGCTGGACGCGGTGTTGAGATACGTGGTGCGCGGCGCGAACTCGGCCTCCGCCAGGCTGGTCAGGCCGTTCGCCGTGCCCCTGCTGTCGTTGTCCGTGTGACTCATGATGCCCTCCCTCGAACACCAGAGTGCCCGCCGCCGACCTCAAAGTCCATGCCGAAAATTGACATTCACCCCTAAGGGCGTCTTATGGTTGGAGCGTGATCGAAGCACGCCATCTCCGGGTACTGCGCGCGGTTTCCCGAAGCGGTTCCTTCTCCGCCGCCGCGCGTGAACTCGGCTGCACCCAGCCCGCGGTGAGCCAGCAGATGAAGGCGCTGGAGCAGTCCGCGGGCACGCCGCTGCTCATCCGCGCCGGCCGGGAGATGCGGCTGACGGAGGCGGGCGAGGCGCTCACCCGGCACGCCGCCGGGATCCTCGCCGGGCTCACCGCGGCCGAGGAGGAGGTCGCCGCCATCGCCGGGCTGCGCGCCGGGCGGGTGCGGATGGTCTCGTTCCCTTCGGGCAGCTCGACGATCGTGCCCGCCGCCGTGGCGGAGATGCGTACCGCGCACCCCGGGACGCAGGTCTCGCTCGAGGAGGCCGAGCCGCCGCAGTCCGTCGAGATGGTGCGTGGCGGCGACTGCGAGGTGGCCCTCGCCTTCCGCTACCTCGACGTGCCCGCCGAGCCCGCCGAGACGGAGTGGGGCGACCTGGTGGTGCGGCCGCTGCTCACCGACCGCCTGGTCGGCCTGGTGCCGACCGGGCACCGGCTGGCGCGGGCGGCCGCCGAGCGCGGCCCGGTGGAGATCGCCCAGCTCGCCGACGAGCAGTGGATCGCGGGCTGCCCGCGCTGCCGCCGCCACCTGGTGGAGGTGTGCGAGGACGCGGGTTTCACCCCCCGGATCGACTTCGCCACCGACGACTACCCGGCCGTCGCGGGTCTGGTCGGTGCCGGCCTCGGCGTCGCGATGCTGCCGGAGCTCGCACTGCAGTCGGTACGCCCCAAGGGGATCGCGGTGGTCGAGACGGCCCCGGCGGTGCGCCGTGAGGTCGTCGCCCTGACGCTGCCCGACCTGGAGCACGTGCCCGCGGTGAACGCGATGCTCACGCATCTGGAGACCGCGGCCGCCCGCGCCCTGGCCGCTCTGTGACCGGCGGGAGCGCGGCCGTCCCGCGATGAGCCCCGGCCGGTTGATCCGAACGGGTGATGGGGAGCCGCCGCACGGGTGGTTCTGTTGCGTCGGACGTGTTAGGCCATTCGGCGCACGCACCCGTCGGGATCGCTCGAACGGTGCAAACGGCCGTCGCGGGGGGCCGTGCCTTCCGGCGCATGCGAAAACCCAACGCGCCGTGCGGCGCGCCTTGTTCGGCTGGTCCCGCGGGTGGCCGTCCCGTGGAGGGAGGCCCGGCAGCGGGACGCAGAAGCGTTCCTTCAGTTGCTGGGACTGCTGATCAGCCGGTTCCGCGAACGGCCCATCATCTCCTCGCGCTCGTCCTCGGTGAGCCCGCCCCAGACGCCGTACGGCTCACGCACCGCCAGCGCATGGGCCGCACACGCCGCGCGGACCGGGCAGCGCATGCACACCTCCTTGGCGGCGGCCTCGCGGGAGCTGCGGGCAGCGCCCCGCTCGCCCTCAGGGTGGAAGAACAGCGAGCTGTCGACGCCGCGGCAGGCGGCCACCAGTTGCCAGTCCCATAGATCGGCATTGGGGCCAGGGAGTCGGGAGAAATCTGCCATCGCTCATCCCCTCGGAAGGTCTGCCTACGGGACGTGCGGCCCGCGGCCGTGCTCATCCGGACACATTCACCGTGTAACTGGATGTAAATATGACTGATTGCCAATCTAGTCTCAACATCCCCATCTGGTAAAAAAAGCCGCCAAATAGTTCAAAATCCGGCACTTGCCCCAGGTGTCGGGCTGGACGTCGGCCTTCGGGCCGTTCCCCCGTCCGGGGTGCGCGGCATCCGCGGCGCCCGGGAGTGTCCGGCGGGCGGGCGCGGTCGGCGGAACCGGCGCGGGCGCGTCCGCCGCACGCGCCTGTAGCGCTCCGCCGGTGGGCGTGATGCAACGGTTGGTGAGCGCTGTCGCCGATCCGTGTTGCGGCGATCACGTAGAGTATCGAGGACGGCTGCCAGACTCCGTAACTCTTTCGAGTGAGCGTCGTTGAGAGTGCGGAGGTGGTTGGACGGCGAGGCAATCGGGCAAGTGCCCGACGCCGTCAGCCCACCGGTGACGATTCGTACCAGCCTGGAGGCTCAACGTGACGCGGATCAGCTACGGAGGGCGGTCATGACATCCGTCCTCGTCTGCGACGACTCCCCGCTCGCCCGAGAAGCGCTTCGCCGTGCGGTCGCGACCGTGCCCGGCGTCGAGCGCGTGACGACGGCGGCCAACGGCGAGGAAGTCCTCCGCCGCTGGGGCGCCGACCGTTCCGACCTCATCCTTATGGATGTCCGGATGCCCGGCCTCGGTGGTGTCGAAACCGTGCGTCGGCTGCTGTCCGCGGACCCCGGCGCGCGCATCATCATGCTGACCGTCGCGGAGGACCTCGACGGGGTGGCGCTCGCGGTCGCCGCGGGTGCCCGCGGTTATCTGCACAAGGACGCCTCGCGTGCCGAGTTGCGGGCCACCGTCACCCAGGCGCTGGCCGACCCGACATGGCGGCTGGCGCCGCGCAGACTGCGCTCGGCCGAGATGGGCGCCGCGCCCACGCTGACCGCGCGGGAGATCCAGGTGCTGGAGGGCATGAGCCACGGCCGCTCCAACGCGGAGATCGGCCGCGAGCTGTTCCTGTCGGAGGACACGGTCAAGACGCACGCCCGGCGCCTGTTCAAGAAGCTGGGAGCGTCCGACCGGGCGCACGCGGTGGCACTCGGATTCCGCTGGGGCCTGGTGCGCTGAGGTCCGCGCCGTGCGCCGCCAACGGGGGCGACCACCCCGCCGGAACCCGACCCTCCGCCGAGCCGCCGCGCACCCCGGCCGACCGTCCCGCACCGGGCCGCGCCCATCCGGACCACCCCGCGGACGGCCCGGTCCGGGCGCGGCATCGGCGACCGGTCACGGTATGGACCGCGGCATGAAGTTCCGGATGCCCGCGCGAGGACGCATCCTTGGGGTATGGACTTCCTCGGGGACCGGCGAGCGGGGCTGCGCGGAGCGCCTCCGGCAGTGGTGGTGGGCGACGGATGGGCGGGGCAGTGTGCGTCGGTTCCGCCAGGGGTCGCGGTGATGGTGGCACCCTTGCCGGAGGCCAGAGGCGAGCGGAGCGGCCAGGATTCGGCGCTCCACACGGCGGGGACGGCACTTGAGTCGTCGGCACTACAGGGCAAGGGCGCGCGGGAGGGAAACGGGGTGCGCGACATCACGGCAGCGGGCGCATCACCCCAGGACGTCGACGCGCCCGCGCACCAGACGCCGCCGGGCGGCGATGACGCCCCGCGCGCCCAGGGTGTTCCGCCTCACGTTCCGCCGCCCGCCGAGGGCGGCGCCGCGGCGCGCAACTCGGCCGTCCCACCGGCCGATTCGGGCGCCCCGGTGGAGGACGCTCCGGCGCACGACCCGGGACGCGGTGCCCCGAACGCGGCGGCGGCAGGGCACCATGGACCGATGCGCGACAAGGCGGCCGACGAGCAGAGGGGGTCCCGGATGGCCGCGGGAAGCATCGGTGCCCTGGTACGGCGCGCCGCCGAAGGCGACGAGCAGGCCACGCACGACCTGCTGGCGCACGTCCATCCGCTGGCGCTGCGCTACTGCCGCACCCGGCTGTCCCGGCTGCCCGGTGACGCCCGGCACTTCGTGGACGACCTCGCGCAGGAGGTCTGCCTGGCCGTGCTGTGCGCGCTGCCGCGCTATCGCGACCAGGGCCGCCCCTTCGAGGCGTTCGTCTTCGCCATCGCCTCGCACAAGGTCGCCGACCTCCAGCGGTCGGCCATGCGCGGTCCGGGCTCGACCGCGGTCCCGTCCGAGGACCTGCCGGAGACCCCGGACGACTCGCTCGGCCCGGAGGAGCGCGCGGTGCTCAGCAGCGACGCCGAGTGGGCGAAGGCGCTGCTGGCGAATCTGCCCGCGACCCAGCGCGAGCTCGTGCTGCTGCGGGTCGCCGTCGGGCTGACGGCGGAGGAGACCGGGCAGATGCTGGGCATGTCGCCGGGCGCGGTACGGGTCGCCCAGCACCGAGCACTGAGCAGGCTGCGGGCGCTCGCCGAGCAGGCGGAGGCGATGCGGGCCGACGGCGCCAGAGGACTCACGGCATAGCGGCGTTCCGGACGCACGGCGTACCGGGCACATCAGGGCCCCGGAACATCACGTTCGGGGGACAGCACACAGCGGAGGGACGGGCCGCCGGATCAGGCCGAAAGCAGCCGGACGGGAATGGTCGCGAACCCCAGTAGCATGGGATGCCACGCCGGGCAAGAGCATTGGGGAAGGTGTCATGACTGCGAACGCCGACGGAGTGGCCGAGAAGATCGCCGAGAAGTTCGGCTACCTCGGGCTCACCTACGACGACGTGCTGCTGCTGCCGGGCGCGTCGGACGTGGTTCCGAACCAGGTCAGCACCGCTTCCCGGATCACCCGGAACATCAAGGTCAACATCCCGCTGCTGTCCGCGGCGATGGACAAGGTGACCGAGGCCCGGATGGCCATCGCGATGGCCCGTCAGGGCGGCGTCGGCGTACTGCACCGGAACCTGTCGATCGAGGACCAGGTCAACCAGGTCGACCTGGTCAAGCGCTCCGAGTCCGGCATGGTCACCGACCCGATCACGGTGCGCCCGGACGCCACGCTCGCCGAGGCCGACGCGCTGTGCGCCAAGTTCCGGATCAGCGGTGTGCCGGTCACCGACGCGGCGGGCAAGCTGCTGGGCATCGTCACCAACCGCGACATGGCCTTCGAGTCCGACCGCAGCCGCCAGGTGCGCGAGGTCATGACCCCGATGCCGCTGGTCACCGGCAAGGTCGGCATCTCCGGTACGGACGCCATGGACCTGCTGCGCCGCCACAAGATCGAGAAGCTGCCACTGGTGGACGACCAGGGCCGCCTCAAGGGCCTGATCACGGTCAAGGACTTCGTCAAGGCTGAGCAGTACCCGAACGCCGCCAAGGACGCCGACGGCCGACTGCTGGTCGGCGCCGCGGTGGGCGTCGGCGACGAGGCGTTCGTCCGTGCCGAGGCGCTGGTGGTGGCCGGTGTCGACTTCCTGGTCATCGACAGCGCGCACGGCCACAGCCGCGGCATCCTCGACATGGTCGCCAAGGTGAAGGCCAACCTGCGCACCGAGGTGGTGGCAGGCAACGTCGCCACCCGGGACGGCGCCCAGGCGCTGATCGACGCGGGCGCCGACGGCGTCAAGGTGGGCGTCGGCCCGGGTTCCATCTGCACCACCCGCGTGGTCGCCGGTGTCGGCGCGCCGCAGGTGACCGCGATCTACGAGGCGTCGCTGGCCGCGGGTCCGGCGGGCGTTCCGCTGATCGGCGACGGTGGCCTGCAGTACTCCGGTGACATCGCCAAGGCCATCGCGGCCGGTGCCGACACCGTGATGCTGGGCAGCCTGCTGGCCGGGTGCGAGGAGTCGCCCGGCGAGCTGCTGTTCATCAACGGCAAGCAGTTCAAGTCCTACCGCGGCATGGGCTCGCTCGGTGCGATGCAGGGCCGCGGCCAGGCCAAGTCGTACTCCAAGGACCGCTACTTCCAGGACAACGTGCTCTCCGAGGACAAGCTGGTGCCCGAGGGCATCGAGGGCCAGGTGCCCTACCGCGGCCCGCTGGCGGCCGTGGCGCACCAGCTGATCGGCGGCCTGCGCTCGTCCATGGGGTACGTGGGCGCGGCGACCGTGCCGGAGCTGAAGGAGAAGGGCCGCTTCGTGCGCATCACGGCGGCGGGCCTGAAGGAAAGCCACCCGCACGACATCCAGATGACCACCGAGGCGCCGAACTACCACGCGCGCTGACACCCGTCCGACCGGCGGCGAGCCCGCGTCCCGCAAGGGCCGCGGGCTCACGCCTGCCGTCTCGGGGATACTGGACGAGCAGGCCACGAAGAAAGGCGAACAGTGACTGAGATCGAGATCGGGCGGGGCAAGCGCGGCCGCAGGGCCTACGCATTCGACGACATCGCCGTCGTCCCGAGCCGGCGCACCCGGGACCCCAAGGAGGTCTCGATCGCCTGGCAGATCGACGCCTACCGCTTTGAGCTGCCGTTCCTCGCCGCGCCGATGGACTCGGTGGTCTCCCCGGAGACCGCGATCCGCATCGGCAACCTCGGTGGCCTCGGCGTGCTCAACCTCGAGGGCCTGTGGACGCGGTACGAGGACCCGGAGCCGCTGCTGGCCGAGATCGCCGAGTTGGACGACACCTCGGCGACCCGGCGGTTGCAGGAGATCTACGCGGCCCCGATCCGCGAGGACCTGATCGGCCAGCGCATCAAGGAGGTGCGCGACGCGGGCGTGGTCACCGCCGCCGCGCTCTCGCCGCAGCGCACCGCGCAGTTCTCCAAGGCCGTGGTGGACGCGGGCGTTGACCTGTTCGTGATCCGCGGCACCACGGTGTCGGCCGAGCACGTTTCGAGCTCGCACGAGCCGCTCAACCTCAAGCAGTTCATCTACGAGTTGGATGTGCCGGTGATCGTCGGCGGCTGCGCCACGTACACCGCCGCGCTGCACCTGATGCGTACCGGTGCCGCGGGTGTGCTGGTCGGTTTCGGCGGCGGTGCGGCGCACACCACTCGCAACGTGCTGGGCATCCAGGTGCCGATGGCGACCGCGGTCGCCGATGTGGCGGCGGCCCGCCGGGACTACATGGACGAGTCCGGCGGCCGGTACGTGCACGTCATCGCGGACGGCGGCTTCGGGGCCAGCGGTGACCTGCCGAAGGCGTTCGCCTGCGGTGCGGACGCGGTCATGATGGGCTCGCCGCTGGCGCGCGCCACCGATGCTCCGGGCCGGGGCTTCCACTGGGGCATGGAGGCGGTGCACGAGGAACTGCCGCGCGGCAAGCGGATGAACCTCGGTGCGGCCGGGACCACCGAGGAGATCCTCCTCGGCCCCTCGCACGCCCCGGACGGTTCGATGAACTTCTTCGGCGCGCTGCGCCGCGCGATGGCGACCACCGGCTACTCGGAGCTCAAGGAGTTCCAGCGGGTCGAGGTCACCGTCGCGCCCGCCGCCGCGCACCGCTGACACCGCGTAGAAGGGGCGGTCCCGGGCTTGCGAGTCCGGGGCCGCCCCTTTTGCGTCTGCGCCACCGGGCTCAGCGGTTGCGGCCCACCCGCCGGGTGACGGCCCAACCCTCAAGGCCCGCTATGCCGAAGAACAGGAAGTCCTTGGCGTCCAGGCCGTTCTGCCACGCCTTGAGCAGCGCACCGAACTGGCCGAAGAACAGGTGGACGAACGACAGGCCCGGGTCCAGGTGGGTTGCGAGCCAGGCGATGCCGATGAGTTGGCCGAGCCAGACCGCGAGCAGTGAGAAGACGATGCCGAGCACCGGCAGCGCGGCGTTGCGCCCGCCCGCCTTGCCCATCGCGGCGCCGATCAGCAGCCCGACGACGAGCGCCACGTAGCCGATCTCGTGGTTGGTGAACCGGATGATGGCGGCGTACAGCAGCGCGGCGACCACCGCCGTGCCGAGACCCGCCAGCACGCCGGCGCCGACGGTGTCCGGGCGCCGCGGTATGGCGGCCACCGGCGGCACCGGCTGCGCCGCGTAGGGATTACCGGCGGGCGGCGGGTAGCCACCGGGGGCCGGTGCCTGGGGCGGCGGGTAGCCACCGGGGGCCGCGGCATGCGGCTGCCCCGGCGGAAATCCGTAGCCGGGCTGGGGCTGCGGCTGCTGTCCGTAACCCGGTTGGGCGTACGGGTTGTTGCCGGATGGCTGCGGCCAGGGCTGGCTCATGGTGTTGTCCCCCGTGAATGAGATTTTCGGCCAGAGGCTAGCAGTGGGCTCTGACAGGGGCTCAACAGCTTGGCTGTAAGGGCGAGGTAAGGGGTCGGGCCGACTGCCGCTCAAGGGGCAGATAAATACGACTATGGCAATAATTAGTGTTTATGGCGCAGAAGAAGACGTTCTCCAGTCGTGACATGGGTATCGACCTCGGCACCGCCAACACGTTGGTGTACGTCCGAGGGCAGGGAGTCGTGCTCAACGAGCCGTCAGTGGTGGCCGTCAACGCCGTCAGTGGCGAGGTGGTCAGCGTGGGCACCGAGGCGAAGTCCACCATCGGCCGAACACCGACGCACATTGTGGCGGTCCGTCCGCTGCGCGACGGCGTGATAGCCGACTTCGAGATGGCCGAGCGGATGCTCGCCCACTTCATCCGCAAGGTGACGGGCAATCGGCGTTACGCACGCCCCAGGGTGGTGATCTGCGTGCCGTCGGGGATCACCGGTGTCGAGCGGCGCGCGGTCATCGAGGCCGCGACCAACGCGGGTGCCCGCCAGGTGCATCTGGTCGATGAGCCGATGGCGGCGGCCATAGGCGCGGGCCTGCCGGTGAGCGACCCCATAGGCTCCATGGTGGTGGACATCGGCGGCGGCACCACCGAGGTCGCGGTGGTCTCGCTGGGCGGCATCGTGGCGGCCCGCTCGGTGCGCATCGCGGGCGACGCGATCGACGCCGCGATCATGTCGTACGTACGGCGAGAGCACTCGCTGATCATCGGCGAGCGCACCGCCGAAGAGGTCAAGATGGCCATCGGTTCGGCCGCCCCCGCGGGCGCCTGGTCGGACCGGGCGCACCGCCTTGACGAGGAGTTGGACCCGGAACTCGACCGGGAACTCGACCGGGAACTGGGCCGGGAACTGACCCAGCGCTTCGACGGACGCCCCCCGCTGGGTGCCGAGGGGAACGAGGGCGACGACGTGCCGGCGGGCGATGTGGAGGTCACACAGACGCTGCCCAGCGCGGAGCGCTGCCGGGTGCGCGGCCGGGACCAGGTCAGCGGGCTGCCGAAGAACCTGGACCTCGACGCCGACCAGGTGCGGCACGCGATCAGCGAGCCGGTGGACTCGATCATGGACGCGGTGCGCCACACCCTCGACCTGTGCCCGCCGGAGCTGGCGGGCGACATCATGGATCGCGGCATCGTGCTCACCGGCGGCGGCGCGCTGCTGCGCGGTCTGGACGAGCGGCTGCGCACCGAACTGCAGATGCCGGTGATCACCGCCGAAAAGCCGCTGGACTGCGTGGCGATCGGCACCGGCAAGTGCGTTGAGGACTTCGCGTCGTTGAAGCGGGTGCTGGACGCCTCGCCGCCCTCGTACACGCACGCCGTGGCGAGGGTCTGACGGCGTCGTCGGGCCGGGTGCCCGCGGCAAGTGACGCGAGTGGTCCGTCGCGCGTTGAGTGGAGCAGACGACGGCGAACACGGACGGGGGTACGTGGCCAGGTGGCGTACGGCGCTGGGGTGCCCCCTGCCGGCTATCAGGGGAGTGCGGTGGGGGCGCGCGGCCGTGCGCTGCGCGCCGTAGTGCTCGTGGGCCTCGCCGCCCTGCTCGGCGGGCTGGCGCTGGGGCCGCTGGCGATGCTCGCGCTGGGCGCCCCCGGCACGGCGGACGGCGCGGACGCCCCGGTCCTCACTCCCCGCTCACCCCGCAGCGGCCAGGACGACACCGGCGCCACGTATCCCGTCGACGTCATCATGGACACGCTGACCCCCGCCGTGCCCAAGCCCGACTCGACGGTCACCGTCACCGGACGCCTGGTCAACAACACGACCCGGCAGATCACCGGCGCCCACCTGGGGGTGCGGGTCGACCAGGAGGGTGAGATCGCCGGGCACACCGTGGACGTCGCGCCGCTGGTGCCCGGTCAGAGCCTGCCGTTCACCTTCGACGTGCCGGTGTCCGCGCTCGGCCTGTCCGCCGCCCGGGACTACCGGATCGGCCTCGCGTTCGTGGGCGAGGACGGCACGGTACTGGGACTGCTGCGCACCCATCTGCCGTGGTACCCGCCCAACACCGGGGGGCCGCCACTCAACGTCGCGGCGCTCTGGCCGCTCACCGACACGCCGCACATGGAGGCGGTTTCGCTCGGCACCGGGGAGAACGCCAAACCGGTGTTCCGGGACGACGCGCTGGCGGACGAGTTCGCGCCGGGCGGCAGACTGCGCCAGGTGGTCGCCGCGGGCGCCGGGCTGCCGGTCACCTGGGTGGCCGACCCGGGGCTGCTGGACGAGGCGCGCTCCATGGCGAGCGGCTACCAGGTCGCCAAGACCCCGGACAGCGGCAATCCGCAGGACAGCCGCAGGGGCACCGGCGACAAGATGGCGACCGCCTGGCTGACCGCGGTCAAGAGCGCGGCCAGGGGACGCACGGTGGCCGCCCTGCCGTACGCCGATCCCGACCTGGCATCCATCGCCCACAACGGCTCCAGCCGTGACGCCCTGGCCGCGCAACTCGGGCCCGCGGTGGGGCTCGGCGGCCAGATCGTGGCGGGCACGCTGGGCGGCCCGCCGCACACCGAGATGGCGTGGCCCTACGGCGGCGCGGTGGACCGGTCGATCGTCTCGCTCACCGGAAAGCTCGCCCTGAACACCGTGGTCTCCTCCGGTGTCGGGCTGTCCACCGGCACCTCGCAGCCCCGGGTGTCGCTGGGCGGTGCGGCCACCGCCTTGGTGGGTGACCCGGCGTCGGACGCGGTGCTGGAGCGCGACCTGACCGGCGAGGGCGACCCCGTGGCGGCCCGTCAGGAGCTGCTGGGCGACCTGCTGGACGCACAGCGCCGCTCGCCCGACACCCAGAGTGGGCTGGTGGTGGTGCCGCCCCGGCAGCTGACCGGGCAGGCGGCGCAGGTGCTGGCCGACGCGTTGCGGTCGGCGAGCGACGCGGGCTGGATCCACCTCGTCGCGCCTGAACAGGTGGCCGACAAGCCGCCGCCCGCGACGGTCGCGACGGTGGGCGGCTACCCACAGGAGCTGCGGGACACCGAGCTGTCCACCCAGGACATCAAGGCGGTGGACAGCATCCAGCCGGACCTGGACACGCTGTCCCGGGTGCTGTCCGATCCGGACCGTACGACGAGCGCGGTGCACCGGGCGATGCTGCGCGCGGTCTCCACCGGCTGGCGGACCAACACCCAGGGCGCGGAGTCGTACTCCGAGGGCGTGGAGGCGTACGTCGACAATTCCATCACCTCGGTGCGCCTGTTGCCCAAGGTCGGCGCGCTCACCGTGGCGGGCGGCTCCGCATCGGTACCCGTCACCCTTGTCAACGGGCTCCAACAGGGCCTGGCCGGACTGGAGTTGCGGGTCACCTCCTCGATGCCGAGCCGGTTGACGGTCACCACCCCGTTGATCCCCATCACCGCGCCCGCCGCCGCCAACCACACCGAGCAGATCAAGGTCGAGGCCCACACCAACGGACCTGTTCAGGTCACCGCCCGGCTCTACACCAAGGCCAACGGCAGACCGTGGGGCGATCCGCTCACCTTCCGGGTGACCGTCCGCAAGTTCTCGGTGGGCGCGGTGGCGATCATCGCGGGCGGGGTGCTGCTGGCACTGCTCGCGGGCGCCTACAAGATGCGCCAGGCGCGCCGCAGGGGCCGGGACTGACCAAACACGTTCGCCCGCTGGCTCTGGAGCCGACCGATCGCGTTCGCCCGGCGCCGGAACTGACCGAAAACGTTCACAGTCGGGCTGCGGCGCACGCCGGAGTCGCGCCCCGGGTGTCGAGCAGCAACTGCGCCTTGACCGCCAGCCCTTGCAGGTCGTAGGTGCGGTGGTGCTGGAGCAGCACGGTGAGGTCGGCCTCCGCGGCGGCCTCCCACAGCGAGTCGGCGCGTGGCACCGGACGGTCCATCACGCGCCACTCCGGCACATAGGGATCGTGGTAGCTCAGTGCCGCCCCCAGGTCGATCAACCGGGAGCCGACCTCCCGTGCGGGGGCGCCCTCCTGGTCGGCCAGGTCGGCCTTGTAGGTGACGCCGAGCAGCAGCACCCTGGCGCCGCGCACCGACTTGCCGTGCTCGTTGAGCAGGGTGGCGCAGCGCTGTACGACATAGCGCGGCATACGCCCGTTGACCTCCTGCGCGAGTTCCACCATGCGCAGCGGGTATCCCAGCGTCCGGCCCTTGTACGCGAGGTAGTTGGGGTCGAGCGCCACGCCGTGGCCGCCTACGCCGGGGCCCGGCCGGAACGCCTGGAAGCCGAACGGCTTGGTCTCCGCGCAGCGGATCACGTCCCACAGGTCGATCCCCGCGTCATGGCAGAAGACCGCCATCTCGTTGACGAGCGCGATGTTGACCTGCCGGTAGTTGGTCTCCAGCAGCTTGACCGCCTCGGCCTCGCGTAGTCCGCGGGTGCGCACCACGCGTTCGGTGAGCCGTCCGTAGAAGGCGGCGGCGGCCTCCGTACAGGCGGACGTCAGCCCGCCGATGACCTTGGGCGTGTTGGCGATGCCGTGCACTCGGTTGCCCGGGTCCAGCCGGTTGGGGGAGTAGGCCAGATGGAAGTCGCGTCCGGCGCGCAGCCCGGAGCCGTCTTCGAGGACGCCGCGCAGGAACTCCTCGGTGGTGCCCGGGTAGACGGTCGATTCCAGGATCACGGTGGTGTGGGGTCGCAACTGGGCGGCGAGGGTGCGGGCGGCCTCGGTGACCGCCGACAGGTCGAGCGCGCGGTCCTCGCCCAGCGGTGTCGGCGCGCAGATGACCGCGGTACGGGCCCGGCCGAGCGCCGCGGGGTCGTCCGTGGCGCGGAATCCGGCGGCGAGCATCCGGCGCACCGCCGCGGCGTTCAGCCCGTCGACCGGGGAGCGCCCGGCGTTCAGTCCGTCGACGACGGCGCGGTCGGTGTCATAGCCGATGACGCCGAGGCCGCTGGCCGCCGCGGCCTGGGCGAGCGGAAGGCCGAAGTGATGGAGGCCGAGGACGGCGAGGTCTGCGGGCACGGTGGTTCAGTCCTCTCCCGGAGGTCTGGTTGTGCCGAATGGCGCATTTAAGGTTAAGCGGACATATGACTGAAATTTAGTATTGAACGCTGTGCGTGGCGGAGTGTGGCGCGATCCATGGCCCGTATCGACCATCGCGAGGCGGTTTCGGACTGGCCGACGCCTCTGATGCCGGTCACCATCGAAACCACGGGGAGCGTGGGCGTCCGCAACGGGAGGCACAGTGAAGACCGCACTACTGGGGCCGCAGCAGCGTGGCGAGGCGTTGGCCCGGATGGCCGAGCAGGAACTCGACGTGCTGGTCGTCGGCGGCGGCGTGGTGGGCGCCGGGACCGCGCTGGACGCGGCGACCCGCGGCCTGCTCACCGGGGTGGTGGAGGCGCGTGACTGGGCGTCGGGCACGTCCAGCCGGTCCAGCAAGCTGATCCACGGCGGGCTGCGCTACCTGGAGATGCTGGACTTCGCACTGGTGCGCGAGGCGCTCAAGGAACGCGGGCTGCTCACCCAGCGGCTGGCGCCGCACCTGGTCAAACCGGTGCCGTTCCTCTACCCGTTGACGCACCACGGCTGGGAGCGGCTGTACGCCGGAAGCGGGGTCGCGCTGTACGACGCCATGGGCCTGTCCTCCGGGCACAGCCGCGGCCTGCCCGGCCACCGGCATCTGACGCGGCGCAAGGCGCTGCGGGTCGCGCCGTGCCTGCGCAAGGACGCGCTGGTCGGCGCGCTGCAGTACTACGACGCCCAGATGGACGACGCCCGTTATGTGGCCACCCTGGTGCGCACCGCCGCCTCCTACGGCGCGTTGGCCGCCAACCGGGCCCGGGTGGTGGGGTTCCTCCGCGAGGGGGAACGCGTTGTCGGTGCCAGGGTGCAGGATGTCGAACAGGGCGGGGAGTACGAGGTACTGGCCCGTCAGGTCGTCAACGCGACCGGGGTGTGGACGGACGAGACGCAGGCACTCGTGGGGGAGAGGGGGCAGTTCCATGTCAGGGCGTCCAAGGGCATCCACCTGGTCGTACCCAGGGACCGGATCCATTCGACGACAGGGTTGATCCTGCGTACCGAGAAGAGCGTGCTGTTCGTGATCCCGTGGGGGCGGCACTGGATCGTCGGCACCACCGACACCGACTGGGACCTGGACAAGGCGCATCCGGCCGCGTCCAGCGCCGACATCGACTACCTGCTGGAGCACGTCAACTCGGTGCTCGCGGTGCCGCTCAGCCGTGACGACGTGCAGGGGGTGTACGCCGGACTGCGCCCGCTGCTGGCCGGGGAGTCGGAGGCGACCAGCCAGCTGTCGCGCGAGCACATCGTGGCTCATCCCGTACCGGGCCTGGTCGTTGTGGCGGGCGGCAAGTACACGACGTACCGGGTGATGGCCAAGGACGCGGTGGACGCGGCGGTGCACGGACTGGACCGCGGGGTCGCGCGGTGCTGCACCGACGAGGTGCCGTTGGCCGGGGCGGACGGCTACCACGCGGTGTGGAACGCGCGGGCGCGGATCGCCGCCGAGGCGGGGCTGCATGTGGCCAGGATCGAGCATCTATTGAATCGTTATGGATCGTTGATTACCGAGCTGTTGGATCTGATCGCCGCGGACCCAACGCTGGGTGAGCCACTCGCCGCGGCCGACGACTACCTGCGGGCCGAGGTGGTGTACGCCGCCTCGCACGAGGGCGCGCGGCATCTCGACGACGTGCTCACCCGCCGTACGAGGATCTCCATCGAGACCTTCGACCGCGGGACTCTGAGCGCCCGTGAGGTGGCTGAACTCGTGGCACCGGTGCTGGGTTGGGACCAGGAACACCTGGAGAGGGAGGTGACGCACTACGAGAAGCGGGTCGAGGCAGAACGTGAATCGCAACGCCAACCCGACGATCTGACCGCGGACGCTGCTCGCTTGGGTGCGCCAGATATCGTGCCCCTCTAGAAAAACCGTGCGGCCACCGGGATCTCAGGCGTGACGGGGAGTGAGAGGGGTGGAGAGTGTCCGATCAGGGGCGGCTGGTGGCCGGGCGGTACCGGCTGGTCGAGCTGATAGGCCGGGGCGGCATGGGCACCGTCTGGAGGTCCGAGGACGAACTGCTCGGCCGTCAGGTCGCCGTCAAGAAGCTGCGCGTACCACCGCAGTTGCACGATGACGAGCGGGAGACGCTCTACGAGCGCACCCGCAGGGAGGCCCGCAGCGCCGCCCGGATCACCCACCCCAACGTGGTCGTGGTGCACGACGTGGTCGAGGACGAGGGCCTGCCGTGCATCGTGATGGAGTACGTGCCGTCCAGGACACTCGGTGACGTACTGAAGAAGGACGGTCCGGTGACGCCGCGTGAGGCCGCGCGGATCGGCCGCGGCATGGTCGCCGCGCTGCGCGCGGCACACCGCGCCGGAGTGCTGCACCGTGATGTCAAGCCCGCCAACGTGCTGTTGAGCGCCGAGGGCCCGGAGGGCGGCGGGAGTTGGCCGGGTGGACGCGTGGTGCTCACCGACTTCGGTATCGCCTCCGCGACCGGCACCTCCACCCTCACCCGCACCGGAGAGCTGATCGGCTCCTTCGACTACCTGGCGCCGGAGCGAATAACCGGCGGCACCGGCGGCCCGGCCTGCGACCTGTGGGCGCTGGGAGCGACGCTGTACCAGTCGGTGGAGGGCGTGGCGCCGTTCCGCCGGGACACCCCGATCGAGACCGCGTACGCCATCGCCTCCGAGCCGGTGCCCACCCCGCGCCGGGCGGGCCCGCTCACCTCGGTCATCGAGTCGCTGCTGGAGAAGGACCCCGACAAGCGGATGACCGCCGAGGAGGCCGAGCGACTGCTGGTCGCCTCCGTGGAGACGGTCGCCACCCGCGCCCCCCGGCCGACCCCGTCGTGGGCGCTGCGCGAGGCCACCGACGACCAGCCGACCGCCGTGGTCGGCCAGCGCGCCGCCGCCCCCGCCGCCGTCCCCGAGCAGCGCACCGAACCGGACCCCCAGGACCCGCAGGGCTCCCAGGACCCACAAGTCACCCAGCTCCCGCAGGGCACCCAGCGCCCCCAGGACACCGGTGACCTCTACGGCGAGCGGTCCGCCGAGGACCCAACCGCACAGGTCCACACCCCGACCGCCGCCGCCCCGGCGTCCGCCCAACCCGCGCCCCGCCCCGCCGACCCCGCACGGCACGACGCCCCCCGCACCGGACGCGGCAAGCGGGTGGCCGTCTGGTGTGCCGCCACCGTCGTCGTGGTGGCCGCGGTCGCTGCCGGCGGGCTGCTGCTGACCCGGAACGGCGGGGGGTCGGACGTCAAGCAGACGGCCGGCGGCGGAGCGTCCGGGGGGCCCTCGACGGGACCCGCGCCGACCGCGCCGCCCGGCTACCATGTGGTCGACGACCCGGCGGGCTTCACCATGGCGGTGCCCAACGGCTGGACCCGTCAGGTGAACTCGGACGGCCGCAACATCCACTATGTGGACACCCAGAGCAAGTGCGACCTGCTGGTGAGCATCGAGGACTACGCCGGGCCGAGTCCGTTGCAGCACTTCCGAGATCTGGAGGTCACGTTGAAGGGCGACAACAACGGCTACAGCCCCCTTCGGATGAACTCCACCCAGGCGCAGATCAACGGCCAGCAGGTGCCGGCCGCGATCTGGGAGTGGAAATGGAACGGCAAGGTCCGCACCTACCACGCCATTGACCTGGGCTTCGGCAAGGAGGGCGGCACGGAGTACGCGATCTACCTCTCGGCACCGGACTCCGAGTGGCAGCAGCGGCTTCCGGCCTTCGACAACGCGGTGAAGACCTTCCAGCCGCGCGGCTGAGACCGGTCTCGCTCATCTGCGATGACATTTACCGGTCGAAGTACCGGCGTATACCGGTCGAAGTATGAGCACTCGGTTCCGGAACCGGGGGCAGGCGTACCGATGTCCTACCCACAGGGGATGATGTGATGGGGCAGTCGCATCGACCCCGTGTCGACCCGTGCGCCGCCCGATGCACCGTCATATCGATCTGCAGAGGACGTTGATGACCCAGGCGCAAGGCACCACCGGCCGTCTCCTCGCCGACCGCTACCGCCTCGGCGAGGTCCTTGGCAAAGGCGGTATGGGCACGGTGTGGCGGGCGGTCGACGAGACCCTGGGCCGTACCGTCGCGGTGAAGGAGCTGCGGTTCCCCGGCAACGTCGACGACGACGAGAAGCGCCGCCTGATCACCCGCACCCTGCGCGAGGCCAAGGCGACCGCCCGGATCCGGGCGAACGGCGCGGTGACCGTCTTCGACGTGGTCGAGGAGGACAGGCGGCCGTGGATCGTGATGGAGCTGGTCGAGGGCCGCTCGCTGTCCGACGCGATCCGCGCCGACGGGCCGCTGCCACCCAGACGCGCGGCCGAGGTCGGCCTCGCCGTCCTCGACGTGCTGCGCGCGGCGCACCGCGAGGGCATCCTGCACCGTGACGTGAAGCCGTCCAACGTGCTGATCGCGGACGACGGGCGGGTGGTGCTCACCGACTTCGGCATCGCACAGGTCGAGGGCGACCCGTCGGTGACCTCGACCGGCATGCTGGTGGGCGCGCCGTCCTACATATCTCCCGAACGGGCCCGTGGCCAGAAGCCGGGACCGCCGTCCGACCTGTGGTCGCTGGGCGCGCTGCTGTACGCGGTGGTCGAGGGCCGCCCGCCGTACGACAAGGGCTCGGCGATCGCCACGCTCACCGCCGTGATGACCGAGCCCGTCGATCCGCCGAAGGTCACCGGACCGCTGGCGGACGCCATCCACGGTCTGCTGATCAAGGACCCGGTGAAGCGCCTCGATGAGCCGGGCGTAAGGGAGTTGCTGAAGGAGGCGGTCAACGCCCCGGAGGCGCCGGACGCCGAGGAGACCCGCATGATGGCGATCCCGGCCGATCCGCAGCCCACCCCGACCGACGCCCGGCCGCTGTCGTTCCAGCAGGAGAAGATGCTGGGCGCGCTGCGGGCGTTGACCAACGCCGCCACCGCGAAGTCCGACCCCGAGCCGAAGTTGAAGCCGGTCGCGGTCACCTCGCCGTTCTCTCCCACCCGCACCTCCGGCTTCCCCCCGGCCCGCGCACCGCTCAGCGACGTCGTGCCGCGCCGCACCCTGGTGATAGTGGTGACGGTGGTGGTGCTCGCCGTGCTGGGCGCCATCATCGGCACGGCCTTCGCCGCCGACCGCGCCGACGGCGCCGTGTCCGGTCAGCGGCCCGGCGCCTCACACGCGTCCGGTATGCCCGACGACCGCATGGCGGACCTTCTTCAACACGTTCAAACCGGTCAACCGACCGGCCATGAGCACGTATCGTAAAAAGGCTCAGACTGTCCGTCGCCGACCGAGGTTGACCGAAGACGGCTTGGCCGAAAGCCGTCTGCCCAGAAACCGAACATCCGGCAGCCGGACGTCACCGTGCCGTGCGGCCGCCTGACCGAAAGCCGTGCTACCGCGTTCATGCGACGCTCATGGGGAGGAGCCGTGGACGAGTACGCCGGGCGGGTGCTGGCGGGCCGCTACCGGCTGCCCCGGCCGCCGGCCGACGAGTTCGAGCTGGTGGAGACCCGCGCCTTCGACACGTACAGCGGACAGGAAGTGCTGGTACGGCAGTTGCTGCTGCCCGAGGTCGTGCACGCCGAGGTGGTCGGCGACGAGACGGCGCCGGACGCCGCGCACAACGGTGCGGGGGACAGCGCGGGCCGCGCTCTCGAAGCCGCCAGGGCCGCCGCCGCGGTGCCGGACCATCCCGCGCTGGTCCAGGTCTTCGACGTCCTGGTGGAGGACGGCAGCCTGTGGGTGGTCTCCGAACTGGTCCCGGCCCGCCCGATCGCCTCGCTGCTGGCCGACCGGCGGCTGTCCCCGTACCGGGCCGCCGAGGTCGCCGCCGACCTGCTGGGCGCGCTGCGCGCACTGCACGCGCGCGGCTGGGCGCACCGCAACATCACCGCCCGCACCGTGCTGGTCTGCGAGGACGGCCGGGCGATGCTGGACGGACTGGCCTTCGGCGCCGCCCAGGAGGCGCTGTGCGGCTACGACCCGGTGCCGCGCGAGGTGCTGGCCGGCGCGGGCGGCGACGACCGCGCCGAGCGCGGCGGTTGGGGCGGCCCGGACTCCGCGCTGGCCCTGGAGCGCGCCCGGCAGGCCAGGATCACCGTGATCGGCCCGGTCACCGAGCGCTGGGCACCGGAGCAGGCCGGTCCGGTGCACCAGAACTGGCAGTTGGCGCCGCCCGTCGGCCCGGCGGCCGACCTGTGGGCGCTCGGCGCGCTGCTGTTCCGCTGTGTTCAGGGGCATCCGCCGTTCCCCGAGGAGAGCGCGGCCGAACTGGTCGACCTGGTCTGCGCCGAGCCACCCGCGCACGCCGAGGACTGCGGCCCGCTGCGTCCGGTCGTGGAGTCGCTGCTGCGCCAGGACCCCACCGAGCGGCCGGAGTTCGAGGAACTGAGCGGCTGGCTGCGCTCGTTGGTCCGCTCCGCGCCCGAGCCGGACATCGGCGCCCGCATGGTTCAGGTGCCGGCCGGTCCGGGCGACCCGCACAAGCTGCCCGTGGTGCGCCGCAGGGGCGAGCTGGTCCGGCTGCGCAGACGTCGCCGCACGGGCGGCGACGCGATGGCCGCGGCCCCGCAACACGGCCGGCACGCGCGCAGCCGCGGCCAGCGGCCCGCCCCGGCGGGCGCGGCCGGTGAGACGGTCGAAGTGCGGCGCCGCACTGGACAGTTGAGTCAGACCGCCGCAAGGGCGCCGCACCGGATGGGGCTGCTGCTGGTCGGCCTGGTCCTCCTGCTGCTGGCCGCGCTGGTGCTGTACGCGGTGCTGTTCATGCCCAAGGGCGCGGGCGGCGCCTCCAGCCGCTCGCTGCCCGCGCAGGTCTCCGGAGGCGTGACGGCGGGGCGGACGGAGCCCGCCTCGCAGGACGCTCCGACGCCCACCGACCACTCCACCCAGCAAGCCCCGTCGCTGGGATCGGACTTCACCGTACGCGGCGACCCGGCGGGGTTCTCGATCGCGGTGCACAACGGCTGGACCAGGGCCGCCGGCCCCAACGGCGAGACCGTCTTCTCCAGCGGCGGCGACATGATGCAGCTGGTCGTCGTGGTGGGCCGGGACAGCACGGCCGACTACGGCGCCGACCCGCTCGCCTACCTGGACAGGGAACCGGAGTTGGCGCCGTTCCGGTCCAGCGCATGGTCCTCGGCCGCCGGGCTCAAGCGCCTGGACGCGGGCGGGGCGGCCGCCGCGGAGGGCGAGTTCACCTGGCGCGACCCCGACTCCGGCAACCAGGTCTACGGTCGCGACATGGCGGTCGCGCGCGGTGGCCGGTACGACATCGTCCTGCTCACCGGACCCGACGACCAACGCTCGGTGATCTCCGAGTACTTCGACAAGGCGACGCTCACCTTCCGCGCGAACGGCTGACCGGCGCGGATCCGAACGGCGCGCCCTCCAACGGGTGAACGTCGCCGGGCGGGACGGCCGGCGGTGGTACACATCCCGGGTTGCCGTCGGCGCCCCGGTTGGCACCGGCAGTCCGGCCGAACGGCTCCAAGTCCGCTGTCCACCCGGCGAGTTGGGGAGTCCCGCATGTCCACCGAAACGACGGCACCGCTACGCCTGCCGCCCGCCCGCCCGGCGGAACGGGCGCCGTGTGACGTGACGGAACACCGGCTCTCCTTCGACGGGTTCGGCTACCTGTGCCGGGTGGTGTGGCAGGACGCCGCGGTCACCGAGCCGCTGGTACTGCTCGGCGGATCCTCCCAGGACCGGTTCTCCTGGGCGCGGCACGAGGAGCGGCTGGCCGAGGCGTGCACCGTGGTCACCCTCGACCTGCCCGGGTACGGTGCCGCCGAGCCGCTGCCCACCAGGTACGGCATCGACTTCCTGGCCGCCGCGGTGCGGCACACCCTGTACGAACTGGGCATGGCCAAGGTCAACCTGATGGGGGCCTGCTTCGGCGGCGCCATCGCGCTGCGCTTCGCCCAGCACTACCCGGACGCCCTGCGGCGGCTGATGCTCGCCGGCATGACCACCAGGGTGCCCCGGGAGTACGCGGAGGCGGTTCCGCGCTGGCTGCGGATGCTGGACGAGGACCGCCGTGAGGAGATGGCCGGCCAGCTGGTGGCGCGGTTCATGTCACCGTCCGGCGCCCGGCGGATCCGGCGGCACGCGGCCATCGCCCGACTGCTCCACCAGCAGTTCATGGCGCAGACGCCGCGGCAGATCGGCATGGCGGTGGTGGACCACAACGTCCGCCTGCTGAATCACGAGTGGTACCGCCCGGAACCGGTGCCACCGCTGTCCGCCCTGGTCTTCACCGGCGAGTACGACTCGCTCACCACTCCGCGGATGGGGCGGGAGACGGCGGCGCAACTCCCCGGTGCCGCCTTCCTGACGGTCAGGGACGCCGACCATCTGGTGCACATGGAACGCATCGAGGAGTTCACCGACCTCCTGTTGCGCTTCTGCACCGACCGCCCCATCGATGACCTGCCGTACTGCCACCCCGTCGAGTACCCGGGCGCCGGACCCGAGCGGACCGGTCCGTAACCGGGCATACGGCCCCTGGCGCGCGTACCGTGGAAGAAGACTCCAACCGTTCGCATCCCGTACGCGAGGAGGACCCCATGGCTGTCCGCGCGGACACCGCCGATGTCGTCGTCGTGGGGCTCGGCCCCGGCGGGGAGGAGGCGGCCGGACGGCTGGCCGAGGCGGGGCTCGACGTGGTGGGGGTGGAAGAGGGCCTTGTGGGGGGCGAGTGCCCGTACTACGGCTGTATTCCGTCCAAGATCATGGTGCGCTCGGCCGGGCTGCTGGCCGAGGGGCGGCGGATCACCGGGCACGCCGGCACCGCGATGGTGCACCCGGAATGGCGGCCGGTGACCCGGGCGGTACGCAAGGCCACCGCCGACTGGGACGACAAGATCGCCGTGGAACGGCTGATCGGTCGCGGTGTGCGGTTCCTGCGCGGCACCGGGCGGCTGACCGCCAGGGACGAGGTGACGGTCGCGGACGTGGACGGCAACGAGACCGCGGTGCGGGCCCGGCAGGCGGTGGTGCTGGCGGTCGGCAGCGAGCCCGCCGTACCGCCGATCCCGGGGCTGGCCAGGACGCCGTACTGGACCAACCGGGAGGCGATTCGGGTGGAGGAGGTACCGGGTTCGCTGCTGGTGATCGGCGGCGGGTCGATCGGGCTCGAACTCGGCCAGGTCTTCTGCCGGTTCGGCACCGCGGTCACCGTGGTCGAGGGCATGCAGCGGCTGCTGCCGCGCGAGGAGCCGGAGGCGCACGAGTTGCTGCTGAAGGTACTCACCGACAACGGCATCGAGGTGCACACCAGCGCCCGGGTCGGCGCGGTCGACTACGAGGAGGGCGCCGGCTTCACGTTGTACTGCGACCGCGGTGAACGGCTGGTCGCCGAGCGGCTGCTGGTGGCGACGGGACGGCGCAGCGATCTGGCGAAGGTGGGCGCGCTCGCCGTCGACGTGGACGCCGAGGCGCCCGCGCTCCCGGTCGACGAGCGGCTGCGGGTGGCGCCGCCCGTCAGCGGACGGCCCGGCATCTGGGCGCTGGGCGATGTCACCGGCAAGGGCGCCTACACCCATGTGTCGATGTACCAGGCGGACGTGGTGGTGCGCGGGATCCTGGGCGAGGGCGGTCCACCCGCCGCCTACCACGCGGTACCCCGGGTGACGTTCACCGACCCGGAGATCGGTGCGGTCGGGCTGACCGAGTGGGAGGCCCGTGAGCGGGGCCTGGCGGTGCGCACCGGGCTGGTGGACCTGTCGACAAGCGCCCGCGGCACCACCCACCAGATCGGCAACGACGGCTTCGTCAAGCTGGTCGCGGACATGCTCAGCGGTGTGCTGGTCGGCGGCACGACCGCCGGTCCGTACGGCGGTGAGGTGTTGGGCGCCCTGTCGGTCGCCGTGCACGCTCGCGTCCCACTGGCGGTACTGCGGGAGCAGATCTGGGCGTATCCGACGTTCCACCGGGCGATCGGGGACGCGTTGCGCCAGATCAAGTAGCTGTGGGCGGGTCGCGGTTCGCCCGGACACCGTCGTGGCCGCCGTGGGGCGTGCTCGCCGTCGCGGCGGGACCGTCTGCCGGAGGCAGGCCCCGTGCACCCCGGCAGGCAAAATCGGGTTACTGCCGGGTACACAAAACCCGGCGGGAGCCGTAACCTCGCGTGGCATGACGGACGCGCAGGAGATTTCCGCGAAGCCTCAACAGACGCCTCAGCAGACATCCGGCAACCCGGTCGCCCCCGAGGGCACCCGCGGGCCGGGCGATGTGGTCACCGCCGAACTGGTCACCCGGCTCACCCGGGGTGTCGCGGGCAGCGGCCGCACCGCCAACCACACCCCCTTCACCGGCGAGCGGCTCGCCGAACTGCCGGAGTCGGGCCCCGAGGACATCACCGGCGCCTTCGAGGCGGCCCGCGAGGCGCAGCGAGCCTGGGCCGCCGTACCGGTGCGGCAGCGCGCGGCCGTGCTGCTGCGCTTCCACGACCTCGTGCTGCGGCGGCAGTCCGAGGTGCTCGACCTCATCCAGGTGGAGACCGGCAAGTCCCGGCTGCACGCCCACGAGGAGGTGCAGGCTGTCGCCGTCGCCGCCCGGCACTACGGCCGCAAGGCGCCCGCCTATCTGCGCCCGAAGCGGCACACCGGCGTCGTGCCCGCCCTCACCAAGGTCAGCGAGCTGCGCCAACCACGCGGTGTGGTGGGCCAGATCGCGCCCTGGAACTACCCGTTCGAGCTGTCCGTCGGCGACGCGCTGCCCGCCTTCGTGGCCGGTAACGCGGTCGTGATGAAGCCCGACACGGAAACCGCGCTGACCGCGCTGTGGGCGCGCGAGCAGCTCATCGAGGCCGGACTGCCGCCCGCCGTCTGGCAGGTGGTGATCGGCGAGGGGCCGGTGGTCGGCCCGGCCGTGGTGGAGCACGCCGACTACGTCTCCTTCACCGGCTCCACCCGCACCGGGCGCGACGTCGCCCAGCGCGCGGCGGCCCGGCTGATCGGCTGCTCGCTCGAACTCGGCGGCAAGAACGCCATGTTGGTGCTGCGCGACGCCGACCTCGACAAGGCCGCCGAGGGCGCGGTCCGCGCGTGCTTCGCCTCGGCGGGACAACTGTGCATATCCATCGAGCGGTTGTACGTGCACTCCTCGGTCGCCGAGCCGTTCCTTGAGCGGTTCGCCGCGCGCACCCGCGCGTTGCGCCTCGGCAAGGGGCTGGCCTACGGCGCGGACATGGGATCGCTGGTCGGGCAGCGGCAGTTGGAGACGGTCACCCGGCACGTCGAGGAGGCGGTCAGCAAGGGCGCCACGGTGCTCGCGGGCGGTCGCGCCCGCCCCGACATCGGCCCGTTGTTCTACGAGCCGACCATCCTGGACGGTGTCCAGCCGCCGATGGCGGTGTGCACCGAGGAGACGTTCGGCCCGGTCGTGTCCGTCTACCGTTTCGACGACGAGGACGACGCGATCGCCCGCGCCAACGCCACGCCGTACGGCCTCAACGCCAGCGTCTGGACCAGGGACGCCCGCCGTGGCCGCGCGGTCGCCGCGCGCCTGCGCGCCGGGACGGTCAACGTCAACGAGGGCTACGCGGCGGCGTACGGCAGTGTGCAGTCCCCGATGGGCGGCATGAAGGACTCCGGCCTGGGCCGCAGGCACGGCTCCGAGGGCATCCTCAAGTACACCGAGCCGCAGACGGTGGCCACCCAGCGAATCCTGCCCATGGCCCCCTCGTTCGGCATGAACGACGAGGCGTACGCGGCCTTCATGACCCGCAGCCTGAAGGCGCTCAAGCGCCTGCACTTCCGCTGATCCCCCGGGGGTCTTCGGCCCCCGGACCGCCGCTCGCGGCCCCCAACCCGCCGTTCGACGAAAGGACTTCGCGTGGATCAGGAGTACCCCTACGACGTGATCGTGGTCGGATCCGGGTTCGGCGGATCCGTGGCCGCCCTGCGGCTGACGGAGAAGGGGTACCGGGTGGGGGTGTTGGAGGCGGGGCGGAGGTTTACCCGGGAGACGTTGCCCAAGACCTCGTGGGCGGTGCGCGACTACCTGTGGGCGCCCGCCCTCGGCCTCTACGGCATCCAGCGCATCCATCTGCTGGGCAGCGTCCTGGTGCTGGCGGGCGCCGGGGTCGGCGGCGGCTCGCTGAACTACGCCAACACCCTCTACGTACCGCCGGAGCCGTTCTTCACCGACCGCCAGTGGGGCCACATCACCGACTGGCGGGAGGAACTGGCGCCGTACTACGAGCAGGCCAGGAAGATGCTGGGGGTACGGCTGAACCCCACGCTCACCCCCTCCGACGTCCATCTGAAGGCCACCGCCGAGGAGATGGGCGTGGCGGACACCTTCCACATGGCGCCGGTCGGCGTGTTCTTCGGGGACGGCGAGGACGCCGGGGGATCGGCGAAGGTGCCACCGGGCACCGAGGTCCCCGACCCGTACTTCGGCGGCGCCGGACCGTCCCGCCGGGCGTGCGTGGAGTGCGGCGAGTGCATGACCGGCTGCCGGCACGGCGCCAAGAACATGCTCACCGAGAACTACCTCTACCTGGCCGAGAGGGCCGGTGCCGTCATCCACCCCATGACCACCGTGGTCGGCCTGGCCGAGGACCCCGAGCACGGCGGCTACCGGGTCGCCACCGTACCGACCGGCCGGCGCAGGGCCGCCCCGAAGGTGCTGCGCGCCCCGCACGTCGTGCTGGCCGCGGGCACCTACGGCACCCAGACCCTGCTGCACGCCATGCGCGACCGCGGTGAACTGCCCCGGATGTCCGCGAGGTTGGGCGAGCTGACCCGGACCAACTCCGAGGCGCTGGTCGGCGCGCAGACCACCGACCGCCGATACCGCGCCGCACACGGCGGCGAGCGCGCGGACTTCACCCGGGGGGTGGCCATCACCTCCTCGATCCACCCCAACGACACCACGCACATCGAACCCGTCCGCTACGGCAGGGGTTCCAACGCGATGGGCGCGCTGTCCGTGCTCCAGGTGCCGTACGGCGGACGCCTGCCGCGCTGGTTGTCCTATCTGGCCAACAGCGTCAAACACCCGACGCTGACGGCGCGTTCGCTGTCCAACCGCCGCTGGTCGGAGCGGACCATCATCGGCCTGGTGATGCAGACCCACGACAACTCCCTGACCACGTACCGGAAGCGCAAGGGGCTGGGCAAGGGGTTGTTGACGGCCCGTCAGGGACATGGCACGCCCAACCCCACGTACATACCCGAAGGCGCGCACGCGGCCCGGGTGCTGGCCGAGCAGATCAACGGCTTCGCGGGCAGCAGCGTCGGCGAGATCATGGATGTGCCGATGACCGCGCACTTCCTCGGCGGCTGTCCGATCGGCGAGGATCCGGAACACGGCGTGATCGACCCGTACCACCGGCTGCACGGTTATCCGGGCATCCATGTGGTGGACGGCTCGGCGGTCTCCGCGAACCTGGGCGTCAACCCCTCGCTGACCATCACCGCACAGGCCGAGCGCGCGATGTCGCTGTGGCCCAACAAGGGCGAGCCCGACCCGCGTCCGGCGCAGGGCGAGGGCTATGTGCGGGTCTCGCCGGTCGAGCCGCGGCGACCGGCGGTGCCCAAGGGCGCGTTCGCGGCGCTGGTGCTGCCGGTGCCGAAGGTGCCGCCGAGGGCCTGAGACGCGACCGGGACCCGCGCCGTGGCGCGGGTCCCGGGGTTCTGCTGGTGCGGCCTTGCGCGGCCGTCAGGCGGCGGAGCCGCCCTTGCGGCGCCGTACGAGGAACACCGCGCCGCCGCCGAGCACCACCGCGGCGGCACCGGCTCCGGCGATCGCGGGCAGCGCGGACGACGCACCGGTGTGCGCCAGCGTGCCGCCGGTCGCGCTGTCGGTGGACGTCGCCGAGGCGGGCACGACCTCGTTGGCGCTTGCCTTCTGGGCGCTGTCCGGTGCGGTCTTGGGGGCCGGGACCGGGGCCTCGCCGCCGGTCTGCGGCTGAGGCACGGAACCGGTGGTCCGGGTGCCCGGCGCCACGATCTGGATCCGGTAGGCGGCGGCGCTGGCCGCCACGCAGTCGTACTGCTTGTCGAGGTAGAACCCGGCGCCGAGGGTCAGCCCGTTGCCGATCGGGGCGTTCTTCTTGACCTCGATGCGCATCGGCACGTCGAAGTGGGTGCGGGCGGGCAGCATGCCCCAGCCGAAGTAGCCGACGGAGCGACCGGAACCGTCTGTGACGTCCAGCCACTGCTTGGTCTTCGGGTGGTACGCCTGCAACTCCACCTGGCTGGTGGCGAACGCCTGGGCCTGCTTGGCGGCCGGGCCGACGCCCGCGAACAGGTTGATCCGCGTGACGCTGGTCGACGTCGGGTTGTCCACCGACAGCGTGAAGCCGTGCCAGCCGCTGCCCCGGGCGATCCTGCCGGGCAGCCCGCTGATCGCGGTGCGGACGGCGGCCTTGTACCCGGGGTTCCGCACGACGCAGACGCCGGGCGCGCTGGGCGTGGCGGTCGGCGGCACGCTCGGCGTGGTGCCGGTGTGGGCGGCCGGGGTGTTCGGGCTGGGCGCTTCCGCCGACGCGGTGGCGGAGGCGGGCGGCGCGGGGGCGGCCGAGGGGGTGCCCGTGGCGGCGCTGGGGACGGGCGCGGCGGCGTCCGCGGCGAACGCGCTCGGTGCGCTCAGCAGCGCGGCGGGGGCGATGGCTGCGGTCGTGGCGACCGCGGCCAAGGCGCGGCGAAGCTTCATTGAGACCTCTTCTAGGTCAGAAAAAGATGAGAGGCCGTCGCGGTGGTGGGGGGCGGCTCGCGGTGCGGCAGGCGCTGATCGTAAAGCCGTGTGGAGGTTGTGTGGCCGGTGTCTTCACAGCCGCCACAGAGACGCTTCTGTGCGGCGCACGGCTCAAACCATTGAATTCGGGCAGTTGCCCACACCCGCGCTGGTTTTTCGGTGATCAACGTCACAGCGGGTCGCTTGCGGTAGGGTGCATCGCGTACCGCCTCGCGGAGCGTTTCTTCGCCGCTTCGCAGAGCGGTCGGCCCCAAGCGTCCCCAGGACCGACCGCCTGTTTTCAGTCGGGCGACCGGGCTGCTGTCCCCTGCTGACCGGTCACCTGTTAACCAGGGCGAGGTCCCACGACGTGCGACCAGGCACGCCTCATCGCCCCGGTGAATCCACCCAGCTGCGTCTGGGCGGTCTCCACGCGTGGTAATCACTACTCCCGACCGCACCTGGCTGGAACGGACACCGGGTCCAACGAACCGCCACCTGCCTGGTCACGCGCCGTACGGGTGATGTCCGGAAGGCTGCTGGCGCGGCCTTCCGCGGCGTGCCTCCCGGGTGCGCCCGTGTGCGCCGTCCGCGCGCCGCCGCGCCCGCCTTCCTCCCACCGTCACACGCGCCCCTCGGCCTTCGCCCGGCGTCGCGCACGGCTTGTCGCGGGTCGGGGGCGCTTCTGAGAAGAGGGCGGGCGGGGAAACCCCGAAGCGGCCTCAGAGTTGCCCCCTGCACAGGGCGAGGACCGTCATGGCCAAAGCGGTGCCCTGCCTGCCCAGCTCCCCGTTGTAGCGGTTGATGACCTCCATCTCGCGAGACAGGTGCACCCGCCGCCCGCCGGAGGCGATCCGCTCGCGTTGGATCTGCTCCGAGACCGTGACGCGCTCGGCCAGCAGGCCGATGATGCGCTGGTCCAGATCGTCGATCCGCTGCCGCGCGTCGCTGATCAGCGACGCCGCGTCGGCGCTGCCCGCACCGGTGTCCACTGTGCTCGTGCTCATGTCCGTACTACCTCCCGGGTCGCTGCCCCGACGGTTCCGGAACGGTACGGAAACGACAGGCGCCCCGGACCGCTACCGGTCCGGGGCGCCTGTTGGTGTCTGTGGTTCGTTCAGACAGCACGACCATGGCAGCCGGACCAGCCGGTGCCATAGGTAAAGACGAAGTGCGTGCTGCTGAACATGGCGGCCATTATGCACGACCGCCGCCCACCGCGCCCGGGTGGCGAACCCGCAGCGGGAGGCGTTTCTCGTAGCAACGGTAGAATCGGGAATCGATCCCTTGTAGCAACCGCCGGAAGGCCGCCCGTGGCATCAGCTACCCCAGCTCCCGCCGACACCGTCCTGGTCGTCGACTTCGGCGCGCAGTACGCCCAGCTCATCGCCCGACGCGTCCGTGAGGCCCGGGTCTACAGCGAGATCGTGCCGAGCACCATGCCGGTCAGCGAGATGCTCGCCAAGAACCCGAAGGCCATCATCCTCTCCGGCGGACCGTCGTCGGTGTACGAGGAGGGCGCGCCCTCCATCGACCGCGCCCTGTTCGAGGCGGGCGTCCCGGTCTTCGGCATGTGCTACGGCTTCCAGTTGATGGCCACCACGCTCGGCGGCACGGTCGACAACAACGGCCGCCGCGAGTACGGCCGCACCCCGCTGTACGTCAACCGGCACGGCGCCAACTCCACCCTGTTCGAGGGCACGCCCACCGAGCAGTCGGTGTGGATGTCGCACGGTGACGCCTGCTCCGCCGCGCCGGAGGGCTTCACCGTCACCGCCTCCACCGACGGCGTTCCGGTCGCCGCCTTCGAAAACGACGAACGCAGGCTGTACGGGGTCCAGTACCACCCCGAGGTGATGCACTCCACGCACGGCCAGCAGGTGCTGGAGCACTTCCTCTACCGCGGCGCGGGCCTGGAGCCCACCTGGACCACGCACAACGTCGTGGAGGAGCAGATCGCCGCGGTCCGCGAGCAGGTCGGCGACAAGCGGGTGATCTGCGGTCTGTCCGGCGGCGTGGACTCCGCGGTCGCCGCGGCCCTGGTGCAGAAGGCAGTCGGCTCCCAGCTGACCTGTGTCTTCGTCGACCACGGCCTGCTGCGCAAGGGCGAGGCCGAGCAGGTCGAGAAGGACTTCGTGGCCGCCACCGGCGTTGAGCTCAAGGTGGTCGACGCACAGGAGCGGTTCCTCGACGCGCTCGCCGGGAAGACCGACCCGGAGGAGAAGCGGAAGATCATCGGCCGGGAGTTCATCCGGGTCTTCGAACAGGCCGCCTCCGAGATCGTCGCCGAGGCGGGCGCGCACGGCGAGGCCGTGGAGTTCCTGGTCCAGGGCACGCTCTACCCGGACGTCGTGGAGTCCGGCGGCGGCACCGGCACCGCCAACATCAAGTCGCACCACAACGTCGGCGGCCTGCCGGAGGACCTCCAGTTCCGGCTGGTCGAGCCGCTGCGCAAGCTGTTCAAGGACGAGGTGCGCAAGGTCGGCGAGGAGCTCGGCCTGCCGTCCGAGATCGTCTGGCGCCAGCCGTTCCCCGGCCCCGGCCTGGGCATCCGGATCATCGGCGAGGTCACTCGCGACCGCCTCGACCTGCTGCGCGAGGCCGACGCGATCGCCCGTGAGGAGCTGACCGCCGCCGGTCTCGACCGCGAGATCTGGCAGTGCCCGGTCGTCCTGCTGGCCGATGTGCGCTCGGTCGGCGTCCAGGGCGACGGCCGCACCTACGGCCACCCGGTGGTGCTGCGCCCGGTGTCCTCCGAGGACGCGATGACCGCTGACTGGTCGCGGCTGCCGTACGACGTCCTGGGGAAGATCTCCACCCGGATCACCAACGAGGTGCGCGAGATCAACCGCGTGGTGCTGGACGTGACCAGCAAGCCGCCGGGCACCATCGAGTGGGAGTGACCTGACCCCCATTCGAACGCGTCAACGACTCGTGCCGCCGCTCATACGTATGAGTGGCGGCGCTGTCGTTCACGCTCGGTACGCTGTCCGTACGGTGCAGGATCCCGTCCATGGGAGGAACCATGACCGCCGAACCGCTGCCCGCCACCGCCTCGTCGTGGCCTGAACCGCCGCGTGATGGCTACACCGTGGATGACCTGTTCACGCTGCCCGACCTCCCGCCGCACACCGAGTTGATCGACGGGAGCCTGGTCTTCGTGAGCCCGCAGCGGGATTTTCATGCGTTGACGGTTGAGGTCTTGCTCATGGGCCTGCGCCGGACGGCCCCTGAGCACCTGCGGGTGCGGCGGGAGATGACCATCGTGCTGAGCAACCGCACCGCTCCCGAACCCGATGTGCTGGTGCTGAAGGCCGAAGCGGTCACTGGGCGGCGGCAGACCCGATACGAGGCGAAGGACGTCGTGCTCGCGGTCGAGGTCGTCTCACCGGACTCGGAGGAGCGGGACCGGGACACCAAGCCGCACAAGTACGCGCAGGCGGGCATCCCGCACTTCTGGCGGGTGGAGATGACGGGCGAGAAGGACCTCCCGGTGGTCTACGTCTACGAACTGGACGCGGTCACCAGGACCTACGTCGTCACCGGCATCCACCACGACCACCTCAAGGTCGGCGTCCCCTTCACCATCGACATCGACCTCACCGAGATCGACCACCTGTAAGACCCTGGCCATGTGCTGTACCTCGCGGTAACTTCCGCCTCATGAGTGAGAAGACGCCGCCGCAGCCCATACCCACGGACCAACTCCAGTTCGCGCTTCCGCCGACGTTCGACAACGTCGAGGACGAGCGCCGGTACCGCAAGGAGCGGCTCGCCGCCGCGCTCCGGCTCTTCGGGCGGTTCGGGTTCGAAGAGGGCGTCGCGGGACACATCACCGCGCGGGACCCGGAGTTCACCGACCACTTCTGGGTCAACCCGTTCGGGATGTCCTTCAAGCACATCACGGTCAGCGACCTGATCCTGGTCAACCACTCCGGTCAGGTGGTGGAGGGCCGCCACCACGTCAACCAGGCCGCGTTCGCGATCCATTCACAGGTCCACAAGGCGCGCCCGGACGTCATCGCCGCCGCCCACAGCCACTCCACCTACGGGCGGGCGCTGTCCGCGCTCGGTGAGTTGCTGGAGCCGATCACCCAGGACGTCTGCGCGTTCTTCGAGGACCACACCCTGTTCGACGACTACACGGGCGTGGTCGTGGACGAGGAGGAGGGCCGCCGGATCGCGGCGGCGCTCGGCCCGCACAAGGCGGTGATCCTGCGCAACCACGGGCTGTTGACCGTGGGCGACTCGGTGGACGCCGCCGCGTGGTGGTTCATCACCATGGAACGCTCCTGCCAGGTGCAGCTCACCGCGAAGGCGGCGGGCAAGCCGGTGCCGATCTCCTACGAGAACGCGGTGCGCACCCGCGAACAGCTCGGGAACGACCTCGTGGCGTGGATCAACTACCAGCCGCTGTACAACCAGATCACCCGCAGCGAGCCCGACCTGCTCGACTGACGCCGCGCGCCAGGCGCCTCGGGCCCGCACAACGAGTCCGCACCACAAGTCGGCACGGGAATCCCGCGCAGTATTGAGCGGAAGCCGCCCGGCTCCCGTACCTGATGTGGGAACCGACGGAGAGGCGGAGACGCGATGTGTGGTGCGCATGCGACGGCGCTTGAGTCCCACGGGAGATGGCGGGCCGCCGCGGCCCGCCATGCGCTGCTGCCGCTGCGCGTCTTCCTGGGCGTGACGTTCGTCTACGCGGGGCTGGACAAGCTCTCCCATCCCGCCTTCTTCTCCGCCGGCGCCCCGGGCTCGCTGGTCGCCACGTTGCACGCGGTGCGTGACAGCGCGGCGATACCGGCGATGGTGGATCTGGCGTTGAAGAACCCGGACGCGTTCGGCCATGCCATCGCCTTCGGTGAACTCGCCGCCGGGCTGGGCACGTTGTGCGGTCTGCTGGCCCGTCCGGCCGCGCTCGGCGGTGCGTTGATCTCGCTGAGTCTGTGGCTGACGGTGAGCTGGGCGAGCACGCCGTACTACTACGGCAACGATCTGCCGTACCTGATGGCGTGGTTGCCGCTGGTGCTGGCCGGGGCGCCGTACCTGTCGCTGGACGCGCTCATCGCGCGCCGCCGGAAGTCCGCGAGCGGCTCCTGACCGACCGCGTCACCGCCCTTACCAGCCCGGTCAGCACCAGGCCGAGGCCCATCACCGGCAGGGCCATTGTGGGGCGGGGGTGCCAGGATCCGGCCGCTGCCAGCCCGAACCCGCCCGCGATGGCCAGGAAGACCAGGCCCGCCACCAGCGTCGCCGGCTCGAAGCGCCGCTCACGATCCGGTGCCACGCAGCACCACCGCCTCTCCCACGCCGACCTTCAGGTTGAGTGTGATCGTCCCGCCGGACCTGGTGCCCGCGGGCGGTTCCAGCGTCGCCGAACGGTCCATTCCGGGGGGCTGTAGGTCGACCCGGTGTGAGCCGGGCGCCTCGGGCAGTCGCAGGTCGCCGAGGCCGACCTTGGCGTGCACGTTGACCGTCGCGTCTTCCGGCACCCGTACCTCCAGTCGCCCGGCACCGATGTCCACGGTCGTGCTGGCGTTACCGCCCTTGAGGTTGAGGCCCGTGAGGTCCAAGGTCCCCTGGCCCGTGCCGAGTTGGTAGGTGGGCCGCAGCTGCGCGGCGGCCGTAGGTCGCCAGGTCTCCCGGTGCCAGTCGGTGCCCACGGACTTCGGCAGCGAGGCCGCGCCCACCAGCAGCACGGTGCTCAGCGCCGCCCACAGGATGGTGCCGCGTGCCCGGTGCCCCCGGAAGGCGCCGAGCACCAGGCACAGGCCGAACACGCCGAGCGCGCTGACCAGGCCGATCTCCATGACCGTGCCCAGCGGGTGGTGCCGCCAGGACAGCGCCGTACCGGCGCCCGCCGCGAGCACGGCGAGACAGAAGGTCCCCAGGCCGAACCCCGACCGCTCGCGCCGCTGCCGGTACTCGCCGGCGGTCCGGGGTTCCCGCGGCTCCCGGGACTTCGTGAACGGCGCCGACCACTTCTCGTACGGCGCCCCTTCGTCCGAGTCGTCAGGACCCCACAGGTACCCGGTGGACGCGTGGGCCCGGTGCTCCCGCCACCACGACGGGGCGTCGGCGGGCGGCGGCTGCGCGGCCGGGGGCGCGTCGGACACCTGGTTCGTGGCGCTGGCGGTTCCCTCACCGTCCGCCCCGGCCCGGGCCAGCGCCGACCGTCGCTGGGTGGACCAGTAGATCGCCCCGACCACCGCGGCCACCAGGCAGATGGAGAACGCCTGGCTGCTCCCGTTGTCCATGGTGGACAGGAACAGCCCCGAGCCGACGAGCGTGAACAGCAGCGCGGTCAGCGCGCTCCCCTCGATCCGGCCGGAGAGCAGCCGGTGCAGCTCGGTCTCGTCCTCACCGCGCATCGGGATCAGCAGCCACCCGATGCCGTACGCGATCAGACCGACGCCACCGGTCAGGGCGAGCACGGTGAGCACCACCCGGAAGATCACCGGGTCCATGCGGAAGTACTGGCCGAGGCCGCCGCACACACCGCCGACCACCTTCTGGCGGCGGCTGCGGGCCAGCCCCTTGCGCAGCTGTTTGCCCAGCGTGACGCGTTCCTCACCCCGCGGGTCCTCGTCTGTCATGCCTCCTATGGTGCGGGTTGCCCGCGGTCCGCCGGAATCGGTGACTCCCCTGGTCCGACCCTGATTCCTTGCTCAGGGACACCCAGGTCGGGGAAGACCTCGGGGGCAACCCTGATGCCGGACGCCGCCGCGGCATGTGACGATCGGATACATGCCTGCCGTGTCCGCGCCCGCCGGGTCCGCCCGCGCCGACTTCGACGACGATCCGCCGCCCAAGCTGTACCGCAGCTCGGAGGGCCGCATGATCGGTGGTGTGGCGCGTGGGCTGGCAGGTCACCTGGGGTTGCCGACGTCCTGGGTGCGGATCGCCTTCGCCGTGCTGCTGACCATCGGCGGCCTCGGCATTCCGCTGTACGCGGCGTTCTGGTTCGTCGTCCCGCTCGGGGTGGGCGGGGTCGACCAGGCGGCGAGGCAGCCGCTGAACCCGCGCGCCTGGCTGGCGTCCGGCCGCAAGCCCGACCGGGGGCAGATCCTCGCGATGGCCGCGGTGATCGCGGGCTTCGCGGTGCTGGTGAAGAACCTCAACCCGGGCGCCGCCAACCACTACATCTGGCCCGTCGTCCTGATCGGCGCGGGTGTGGCGCTGGTGTGGCGGCAGGCGGACAACGCCCGTCGGGCCCGCTGGGTGGAGATGAGCCGGGGCAAGCGGTTCTGGCCGGTGGCCCGGGGCGCGGCGGGCGTGATCCTGGTGGCCGCCGGCGTCACCGGCTTCCTGGTGGTGCGCAGTTCCGCCCGTGACTTCGGTGCGGTGCTCCAGGCGTCGCTTGCCGTGCTGGTCGGCATCGCGTTGCTCGCCGGGCCGTACGTGGTGCGGATGACCCAGGACCTGTCGACGGAGCGGATGATGCGCATCCGCGCACAGGAGCGCGCCGAGGTCGCGGCGCACGTCCATGACTCCGTGCTGCACACCCTGACCCTTATCCAGCGGCACGCCGACGATCCCCGCGAGGTGGCCCGGCTGGCCCGGGCGCAGGAGCGCGAGCTGCGTGCCTGGTTGTACCGGCCGGAGGGCACCGGCAAGGAGGACGAGCCGACCACGCTGGCCGACGCGGTGCGCCGGACCGCGGCCGAGGTCGAGGACCACCACGGGGTTCCGGTCGAGGTGGTGTGCGTCGGTGACTGCCCGTTGGACGGCAACCTCGGCGCGCTTATGCAGGCCGCGCGTGAGGCGATGGTCAACGCGGCCAAGTACGGTGGCGACGAAGCGGTTCAGGTGTACGCGGAGGTCGAGGACGCCCGGGTCTTCGTCTCGGTACGGGACCGTGGCCCCGGCTTCGACATCGACCAGGTGCCGGACGACCGGATGGGCGTCCGGGAGTCGATCATCGGCCGTATGAAGCGCAACGGCGGCGAGGCCCGGCTGCACGCCGCACCGGGCGGGGGTGCCGAAGTGGAACTGGAAATGGAGAGGTCGGCGGGATGAGCGAACAGACGTCTGCGACGCGGCAGGTACGGGTGGTGCTCGTCGACGACCACAGGATGTTCCGCACCGGTGTGCAGGCCGAGATCGGCGACACCAACCGCACCGGTGTCGACGTGGTCGGCGAGGCCGCCGACGTCGACCAGGCGGTGACGGTGGTGACCGCCACCCGTCCCGACGTCGTGCTGCTGGACGTCCATCTGCCGGGCGGCGGCGGGGTGGAGGTGCTGCGCCGCTGCGCGCCGTTGATGGCCGACGCCGAGCAGCCGGTGCGCTTCCTGGCGCTTTCCGTCTCCGACGCGGCCGAGGACGTCATCGGTGTCATCCGCGGCGGCGCACGCGGCTATGTGACGAAGACGATCACTGGTCCCGACCTGGTCGACTCCATCTTCCGGGTGGCCGACGGCGACGCGGTCTTCTCCCCGAGGCTGGCCGGTTTCGTCCTGGACGCCTTCGCCTCCTCCGACGCCCCACCGGTCGACGAGGACCTGGACCGGCTCACCCAACGCGAGCGCGAGGTACTGCGGTTGATCGCCCGCGGCTACGCGTACAAGGAGATCGCCAAGCAACTGTTCATCTCCGTCAAGACCGTTGAGTCCCACGTCTCGGCGGTGCTGCGCAAGCTGCAGCTCTCCAACCGCCACGAGCTGACCCGCTGGGCCACGGCCCGCAGGCTGGTCTAGGCGGCGCCGGGCCCGGTGCCGAAGGCGGGGAGGGCGTCCCGCCGCCTACCGGGATCTCACCGGCAGCTCGAACCACACCGTCTTGCCGATCCCGTACGGGCGGGGCTGTACGGCCCAGGCGCTCGCAAGGATCGCCACCAGCGTCAGACCCCGGCCCGAGCAGTCCCGGGCCGAGGCCTGACGTGGCCGCGGCCAGTCGTTGTTGGCGTCCGAGACCTCGATGCGCAGGGTGTCCGCCGTGCGTACGCAGCGGACACCGATCTGACGGCCGGGCGGGACCCGGGCGTGGCGGCAGGCGTTCGTCATCAACTCGCTCAGCAGCAGTAGGGCGGTCTGCGCCGTCTCATCCGGAATGGCCCACGAACTCACCTGCTGCCGCAGCCACTTCCGGGCCCGGCCGACGCTGCGGGAGTGGCGCGGGAAGCGCCGTTCGACGTCGTTCACGGCTCATACGGTGCCGCTCCGGAAGGGGGCGTGTGGAGTGACGGTACGGGTACGGAGCGCTGTTGTGCCCGTCGCGTGACAAACGCGACGGCCCGGGGTCGCGACGCCACCGCGTGCCGGTCCCGGGCCGTCGGTTGGTGCCGACGAAGCCGCGTACGGAGCAGGTGTGCTTGGAGTGGTTGGTCACCATGATGAGCGCCGACCCCTCGGTCTCGGGCCGGTCGCCGACGTTCGGCTGGAGCTGGAAGTCGGCCTTCAGGTCTCCCGTGGCGCACTGGGCGACCGTCGGGGTGGCGGCGGTGGCCGTGCCCGCCGTGGTGAGGGTGAGGCAGCTCAGGGCGGCGAGGGCGCCAGTGGTGGCGACGGCTGCGGTGCGGAACATCTCGGTGTTTCCCCTCCTGGTCGGCGCTCCTGGCGGAGCGCTCTGCGGCGGGAGACGGGCAGGGTGGGTTTCTGCTGTTGCGTGTCTAATGCATTTGCTATGTGAATCCTCGTCAAGACTGACTGAAAGAGTCCGGATTGGCGACCTTCCGCCGGTCAGGCCGGCCGGGTGGCTCCGGCGAACGGCATCTCGGAGACCGGGGAGACGCGGACCGGAGCGCCCGGGTGCGGGGCGTGGATCATCTGGCCGTCACCGATGTACAGGCCGACGTGGCTGATGCTGGAGTAGAAGAACACCAGGTCTCCCGGCTGGAGTTGGTCCTGCGAGATCCGCGCGCCGGAGTTGATCTGGCTGTACGTGGTGCGGGGGAGGGAGACTCCGGCGGCGGACCAGGCGGCCTGGGTGAGCCCTGAGCAGTCGTAGGAGTTGGGGCCGGTCGCACCCCACACGTACGGCTTGCCCAGTTGCGCGTGTGCGAAGGATACGGCCTGCGCGGCACGGGAGTTGGGGGCATGGACCGGGAGGGCAACGGGGGCGGGGTGCGCGGCAACGGGGGTGTGGGGGGCCGCGGGCTGGCTCGCCGCTGCCTGGCTCGGGGGGAGTTGGCCGAGCAGCTCGCGGGCGTGGTCCAGCTCCGCTGTCACCGTCTGCCTGTTGGCGGCGAGTTCGTGCTCGGTGGCCTGAAGCGTGGTGAGTTTGCGGGACGCTTGGTCGCGTAGCGCCTGTGCCTGCCGCTCCTGGGTGGTCAGGCCGCCGAGGGTCGCCGCCTGGCTGCGGCCCGCCCGTTGGAGCATGCCCGCCTGCTCCAGGTACTGGTCCGGCCGGGATGAGAGCAGCAGTCGCATGGCCGGGTCGGGGTCGCCGGAGCGGTACTGGGCGGCGGCGACCGTGCCCAGGCGGTCGCGGGACTGGTTGATCTGCTGGGTGCGGTGGGCCAACTGGTCCTGTAGTGCCGCGAGTTCTCCGCGCTCGGCGTCGGCCAGTGTCTTGGCCGCGTCGTACTTCTGGGTGGCCTGTTCGGCCTGCTGGTAGAGCGCGTCCACCTTCGACTTGACCTGCTCAGGTGCGGGCTTGGGGGTCGCGTGCCCGGTGTCGGTCAGGGCGCTGGCCGCGCCCGCTCCCGCGATCACGAATGTGGCGGCGGTGCGGGCGGTGGCTCCGGTGAGGGCGCGCCGCTTGGGTTTTCGGTGCGAGGCCACGGGGGTACTTCTCCGTCTCCGCGATGGCGCGGTCTTCCCCGACTGGTTCGGGGGAGCGCTTCGGTTCTGCTGAGGGACGCTAGACCGGAGGGTTACGCGGATGCGGGGCATGGATCGGGACTGGCGCCAAGCGATCATGTGGTGATCGAACATGATCGTCGCGTTATGCGGGCGACGTGGTTTCGTCGGCGGCGACGACCGAAGCGCGGGTTGGAGCGCACCCGGGTGGGAGTGGGTGCTATGGCCGAGATTAGGCTCACGCCCATGGACGTGCTGATTCATCTCTTCGTCGGCCTGCACATCATCGGCATCGCCGCGCTGCTCGGCGGCTTCCTCACCCAGATGAAGGCGATGGGGCGCGGCGAGGCCCGGATGGTCCCCGCGATGCTGCACGGCGCACTGACGATGCTCGCCACCGGCATCGTGCTGGTGGGCCTCAACGAGGCCCAGCACCAGCAGATCAACACCATCAAGATCGGCGTCAAGCTGGCGCTGCTGGTGGTGATCCTCGGTGTGGTCTACGTCAAGCGGGACGAGGAGACGGTGGAGAAGGGCGCCCTCGCCACGGTCGGCGGCCTCACGATGGCCAACATCTTCATCGCCGTCCTGTGGACGTAGGGCACCCCCTCCGAGGGTGAGCCCTCGGCAGGGCCTTCGGAGACCGAGCCCCCGAAGGCCCTGCCGTCTCGCTACGCGGGGCGCGTCGCCCCGTAGATCGGCATTTCGGTGACGGGCTGGATGTCCACCACGGCCCCCGTGTGCGGAGCCTGGATCATCTGGCCGTTGCCTATGTACATCGCGACATGGCTGATGTCGCTGTAGTAGAAGACCAGGTCCCCGGGCTGGAGGTCCGAGACCGCGACGCGCTGGCCGACGTTCACCTGGTCCCATGTGGTGCGGGGCAGCGTGACCCCCGCGGCGGCCCACGCGGCCTGGGTGAGGCCGGAGCAGTCGTAGGAGTTGGGCCCGGTGGCGCCCCACACGTACGGCTTGCCGAGCTGCGCCTTGGCGAAGGCGATCGCCTTGGCCGCCTTGGCGGCGTAGGAGGATCCGGCGTACGAACCGCCGCCGCCCGACCCCGGCCCCTGCTGCGATCCCTGTGACCGCTGCTTCTGCCGCTGCTCGGCGGCCAGCCGCTCCGCCTCCCGCTGCGCCTGCTCCTCCTTCTGCTTCTGCAGCGCCGCCAGCCGTGCCTTCTGCTGCGCGGTGAGGCTGTTGAGCAGGTCCTGCGCCTGGGTGAGCTTCTTCTGCACCGTCGCCTTGTCGGTCGCCAGCTGCTGCTGCGCGTCGCTGAGCGACTGCAGGCTCCTGGCCGCGGTACCGCGCTGCCTGGCGGCCTGCGCCTGCTGGGTCTCGTAGTCCGCCAGGACCCGCTGCTCCTTGCCGGAGGCCCGGTTCAACAGGTGCGACTGGTCGAAGTACTGCTGCGGATCGGCGGCCAGGAAGAACTGCGCGGTCTTGCCCAGTCCGCCGGTGCGGTACTGCGCTGCGGCGTACTGCCCCAGCGTGCGCCGGGTGGCGTTGAGCTTCTGCGCCCCGCTCGCGACCTGGTCGAGCAGCGCGTCCGCCTTCCTGCGCTGCGCGTCGGTGTTCTCCTGCGCCTGGTTGTACTTCTGGGTGGCGACCTCGGCGTCATGGTTGAGCTGGTCGACCTGCTGCTGCACCGCCTCGATCGACGGCTGCGCGGAGGGCTGCGCCGGCGCGGCGGAGGCGGTCTCGCTCAGCAGGGTGACGGTGGCGAGCGCGGCCGAGGTCAGACCTATGGCCGAGCGGGTACCCGGTGCCGCCAGGGCGAGGCTCAGCGGTTTGCGGGCTTTGCGATGCGACGCCAACGCGGGCGCTCCTTCCGTGGACCGCTTACCGGGTTAGCTGTCGGGTTCGGGCGGTCGGAAGGTTGCCCTACGGCTCGCGCGGGGGCCGCGCGTGCCGATTCACCCCAGGTCGTGCGGATGGGTCCCCGGTTCCGGACGGGCCGGACTCAGCGGAGGCGTACGCCTCGGCATGGTCGCCGAGTTGGGGGACGGACGCCTGGTCGAGCACGCTAGCGAACGTGTGTGGCTGGTGTGAAGCCCGTGGCGTGATTTGTACGCAACCATTCCGTGATCCTGTGTGCGACTGGTCCTCCGAACGGTCCCCGGGGGCGCGTTGACCGGACCGGGCCCGGGCTGTCGGTGCGGACGCCTAGACTCGGTGGACGATGAGCAGCCTCTTCGATGACAGTTTCCTGGCCGACATGGCCGCCGCGGAGCCGGGCGGGGAACACCCTCCGCCGCCGGACGAGCACCCGGCGGAAGACCTTCCGGACGACCTGTTCGGGGGCCGGTACGACACGCCGCCGCACTCCCTGGGCACGCTGCGCGACACGTACTACCGGGACGGCGCGCCGCGGCCCGTGGTCGACGCCTCGGCCCTGCTGGAGGGGCTGAACGAGCAGCAGCGCGCCGCCGTCGTCCACTCCGGCTCACCGCTGCTCATCGTCGCCGGTGCGGGCTCCGGCAAGACCCGCGTACTGACCCACCGCATCGCCCACCTGCTCGCGGCACGCCATGTGCACCCCGGCCAGATCCTCGCGATCACCTTCACCAACAAGGCCGCGGGTGAGATGAAGGAGCGGGTGGAGCAGCTCGTCGGGCCGAGGTCCGCCGCGATGTGGGTGTCCACGTTCCACAGCGCGTGCGTGCGCATCCTGCGCCGCGAGTCCAAGAAGCTCGGTTTCACCTCCAGCTTCTCGATCTACGACGCCGCCGACTCCAAGCGCCTGATGGCGCTGGTCTGCCGCGATCTCGACCTGGACCCCAAGCAGTTCCCGCCGAAGTCGTTCAGTGCCCAGGTCTCCAACCTCAAGAACGAGCTGATCGACGAGGAGACCTTCGCCGCCCGGGCGGAGAACCCGTTCGAGAAGAAGCTCGCCGAGGCGTACGCGCTCTACCAGGCCCGGTTGCGCGAGGCCAACGCGCTGGACTTCGACGACATCATCATGACCACCGTCCACCTGCTCCAGGCGTTCCCGGACGTCAGCGAGCACTACCGGCGCCGCTTCCGGCACGTGCTGGTGGACGAGTACCAGGACACCAACCACGCGCAGTACACGCTGGTGCGCGAACTGGTCGGCACGGCACAGTCGGCTACCGGAACGGACGCCGCCGAGCTGTGCGTCGTCGGTGACGCGGACCAGTCGATCTACGCGTTCCGCGGCGCGACGATCCGCAACATCCTCCAGTTCGAGGAGGACTACCCGACGGCGACCACGATCCTGCTGGAGCAGAACTACCGCTCCACGCAGACCATCCTGTCCGCCGCCAACGCGGTCATCGAACGCAACACCAGCCGCCGTCCGAAGAACCTGTGGACCGAGGCGGGCGCCGGGCCGGTGATCACCGGCTATGTCGCCGACACCGAGCATGACGAGGCGCAGTACGTCGCCGAGGAGATCGACCGCCTCAGTGACGCGGGCGATGCCAAACCCTCCGATGTGGCGGTCTTCTACCGGACCAACGCCCAGTCCCGGGTCTTCGAAGAGATCTTCATCCGGGTCGGCCTGCCGTACAAGGTCGTCGGCGGTGTGCGCTTCTACGAGCGCAAGGAGGTCCGGGACGTACTGGCCTACCTACGCGTTCTGGCCAATCCGGAAGACAGCGTTCCGCTGCGCCGCATCCTCAACGTGCCCAAGCGCGGCATCGGCGAGCGCGCGGAGGCGATGATCGACGCGCTGGCGCTGCGCGAGAAGATCACCTTCCCCCAGGCACTGCGCCGGGTGGACGAGGCGTACGGCATGGCGGCCCGCTCCGCCAACGCGGTCCGGCGGTTCAACGAGCTGATGGAGGAGCTGCGGACCATCGTCGAGTCGGGTGCCGGACCGGCGACCGTGCTCGAAGCCGTACTGGAACAGACCGGCTACCTCGCCGAGTTGCAGGCGTCCACCGATCCACAGGACGAGACCCGGATCGAGAACCTCCAGGAACTCGCCGCGGTGGCCCTGGAGTTCGAGCAGGAGCAGCCGGAGGGTGTGCTCTCGGACTTCCTTGAGCAGGTAGCGCTGGTCGCCGACTCCGACCAGATCCCGGACGAGGAGGACGGCAGCGGTGTCATCACGCTGATGACGCTGCACACCGCCAAGGGCCTTGAGTTCCCGGTGGTGTTCCTGACCGGCATGGAGGACGGCGTCTTCCCGCACATGCGCGCGCTCGGCCAGACCAAGGAACTGGAGGAGGAGCGCCGACTGGCCTACGTCGGCATCACCCGCGCCCGCGAGCGGCTGTACCTCACGCGCTCCGCGATGCGCAGCGCCTGGGGCCAGCCGTCGTACAACCCGCCGTCGCGGTTCCTTGAGGAGATTCCGGACAAGCTCATCGAGTGGAAGCGCACCGGCGGTTCGGCGCCTTCGGTGTCGGCCGCGTCCGCCGCGATGTCGTCCGGGCGCACCGGCAAGGCGGGGCCGTCCGGGTTCGCCACCCGGCGGGCGAAGGAGCGGGAGGTCGTCTCGCTGGCGGTCGGCGACCGGGTCACCCATGACTCGTTCGGGCTCGGCACGGTGGTCGCGGTCAAGGGCAGCGGCGACAACGCCGAGGCGACGGTCGACTTCGGGGACGAGAAGCCGAAGCGGCTTCTGCTGCGGTACGCGCCGGTCGAGAAGCTCTAGGAACGATCAGGGGCTTCGGCCCCCGCCCCTGGACCCGCCTCGTTCAGCGCGGGTCCAGGCCGTGGGAGGTCAACCACGGTAGGGGGTCGACCGGTTCGCCGCCGTGAGGGCGGACCTCGAAGTGCAGATGGGGGCCGGTGGTGTTGCCGGTGTTGCCGGAGTAGGCGATCACCGTGCCCGCCTGGACGGCCCCGCTGCGGACCTTGGTGCTGCTCAGATGGCAGTACCAGGTCTCGGTGCCGTCGGGAGCGGTGACTATGGCCATGTTGCCGTAGGACGGATTCCACTTGGTGCGGACCGTGCCGTCCGTGGCCGCCACGACGGGGGTGCCCTCGCTCACCGGGAAGTCGATACCGGTGTGCACCGACATCCAGTTGACGCCCGCCTGGCCGAAGTAGGCGCTCAATCCCCGCTGGGCGACCGGCAGTACGAACTTCGGCCGCATCGCTTCCTTACGGGCCGCCTCGGCCGCCTTCCGTTTGGCCTCCTCGGCCTGCCGGTTCCTGAGGTCGAGGCGCTGCTGGGCGCGGCTGGCCCGGTCGGTGAAGTCGTCGGCACCGTGGCTGACATCGGACAGCTGCTGGTCGAGTTTGGTGGCCGGGGCCTGGGTTGGGGTGGCCTCGGCCTGGGGCGGCGCGCCGTCGTGGTGTCCGGCGGCGACGCTGCTCACCGCGGCGGCGGTGACCCCCATGACGGCCATCGACGGCACGCCGACGGTGAGCATCGCGGACCGCCGGGAGCGTCTGACGGCGCGCCGCCGGCGTCCCGGCCCGCCCGACTGCCTTACGGCGGGCTCGGGTTGGGGCGCCGGGGGAGGGAGTTCGTCCTGCGCCGGTTCGGCGGGTTCCGTTGTTACCGCCGTATAGTCATCGATTTCCTGGGGGTCGAGGACGTAGCTGCCGGTCTCATACGTCCCCGTGTCGTATGTGTGGAATACCGGGTAGCCGCCGGTGTCATGGACCTCGTGAAAGCCCTGCGCGGTACAGGGGTCATATGCGCTGCCCGGGGCGTATGCGACGGCCGTGCTGTCGAAGTGCGCATACGTGCCGGTCTCGTACGCCCCGGTGGAATAACCGTCGTAGCCGTACGTGCCGTACTCGTCCACCGCCAACTTCGCTTTCGCCTCGGCATCGGAAGAATCAGCGGCGACTGTATCCCGCACTACCGGACGGCGACAATCTACGCGCCGATTCGGGCATGCGCGCGAAGAACATCCGAGCGTCCGGCGTCATGCGGCGTCCATGGCTCCGTCGGATTCCTCCTCGGTGCTCAGTGTCTGCCGAATCGCCGCGACGACCGCGCTGTTGACCGGGAACGTCAGATGTCCGATGCCCGGCGCCAGGACGTTGCGGGCGGTCAGGTCGGGATGGTCGAGCCGGGCGGTTTCGGCGGGCACCATGAATTCGTCGAGTTCGCTCCAGAAAGCGACGAAGCGGGTGCGGCAGCCGATCGCCGGTTTCCCGAGTTCGCGCAGCAGTTCGGAATTCGGCCGCATTTGCCGAATGAGCGGGTGCGGGCTGGCGAACGGTATGACACGGGTACCGGAGTGCGGTGTGCCGAGGGTGATGAGCGTGCGCACCCGGGCGTCGCCGCCCAGCCGTTGCACGTAATAGCGGGCGACCAGGCCGCCCAGGCTGTGTCCGACGATGTCGATCCGCTGGTGACCGGTGAGTTCGCACAGCCGCTCCACCTGCTGTCCCAATAACGCCGCCGCGTCGCGCACATCGCCGGTCAACGGCGAGTAGTTGAGCGCCTGCACGGTCGTCCAGCCGTGCCGCCGCAGGCTGCGGGAGAGCAGGGCGAAGACCGACCGGTTGTCCACGAAGCCGTGCAGCAGCAGCACCGGCGGCGGCCCGCTCGGCGCGGCCGGAATCCGGCGCCCGGCGAGCGCGTCGTCCGCAGCGGCCCGCACGTCGGCGGCGCGCTCCTGAAGGACACCGGTGGGGTAGAGGAGGAGGTGCCCGGTGAGCACCGCCAGCTCCACGCTGGTGGCCCGGAGCAGTGCGAGCGAGCGCATCAGTCCGCGCCAGCCCACGTCCGTCAAGGACAGATCAACCATGGCCCGACCTCCCCCTTTTCGGCGCAGGGAAGACAGGCCTGGCCCCCCGCGGCCCTTGTGGGTCGCCGGGTGGTGCCCGTGGCCCGCCCGCACCGACGGTGTCGGCGGGCAAAGCCGTACCGCCGCGCCGTGCGGCTGACGGCGCGGGGGTACGGCGACCTGGCTGCGGCTCCCCAGGTAGACGAGCGGCCCGCCTGCCACCACCCGGTCGCTACGGGTGGCGCGCTACGACGAGGCGCTACAAACGACGAGGGCGCAGATGCGGGCCGATCGCTGTGCGAACGTGTCCCACGTGTGATTTCCCCCTCCCTGCGCACCGTGAAACTGCCGTGTGCGCAATGCTGGAGATAACGTTCGTTCACGCTGGAGCCGAATGGCGCTCGATGGCAGCGATGGCATGGCATGGAGGCAGTGATGGGTGTGTCCGGTCCGATCCGCGTGGTGGTGGCCAAGCCGGGTCTCGACGGCCACGACCGGGGGGCCAAGGTCATCGCGCGAGCGCTGCGCGACGCGGGCATGGAGGTCATCTACACCGGTCTGCACCAGACCCCGGAGCAGATCGTGGACACCGCGATCCAGGAGGACGCCGACGCGATCGGCCTGTCCATCCTCTCCGGCGCGCACATGACCTTGTTCGCCAAGGTGATCGAGCTGCTGCGGGACCGGGACGCGAGCGACATCAAGGTGTTCGGCGGAGGGATCATCCCCGAGGCGGACATCCCTCCGCTCAAGGAGCTGGGCGTCGCGGCGATCTTCACTCCGGGCACGCCGACCGGCGACGTGGTGACCTGGGTGCGGGAGAACGTACGGCAGCCCGCCCAGGCCTGAACGACATCCCCGGCCCGAGCGGTCGGGGTGGACTACCCCGCCAGCTCCGCCAGCATGGCCGCGCGTAGCCGCAGCGTGCTGACCAGCCGCTGGAACGCCTCCGACCAGTACGCCCCGGCGCCCGGAGAGGCGTTGGAGCCGTCCTCCGGGGTCGCGGTGAGCGGGTCCAGGCGGTCCGCGAGCGCCGGGTCGAGACAGCGTTCCGCGAGGCCCATCACGCCGCTGAAGCTCCACGGGTAGCTGCCCGCCTCGCGGGCGATGTCCAGCGCGTCGACCACCGCCCGGCCCAGCGGCTCGGCCCACGGCACCGCGCACGCGCCCAGCAGCTGGAACGCCTCCGACAGACCGTGCCCGGCGACGAACTCGGCCACCCACACGGCCCGTTCGTCCTCCGGCAGCACGGACAGCAGCTTCGCCGGATCCCCGACGGCCACCACCGCACCCGCCGGTACCGGCGGCGGCCCGAGCAACGCCCTGGCCCACTCGGCGTCCCGCTGCCGCACCGCCGCGCGGCACCACGCCGCGTGCAGGTCCGGCTGCCAGTCGTCGGCCACCTCCAGCGCCACGATCTGCTCCGGCGTGCGGCCCCCGAACCGGGCGGGCCATATCCCCAGCGGTGCGCCTTCCACCAACTGGCCCAGCCACCAGGACCGTTCACCACGCCCCGGCGGCGGACCGGCGGTCACCCCGTCCCGTTCCATCGCCGGATCGCAGGCGTGCGGCGCCTCGACCACGATGCGCGGACCGACCCCCGTACGGTCCAACGCGACACAGGCCAGGGCCCGTTCGGCCATGCGGTGGGAGAGCGCGGAGCCGGGCAGCGCGGACAGCAATTCGGCGGCGGTGGCGCGGACGTTGCGGCTGCGGTCGGTGAGCGCCTGCTCCAGGAACGGCTCGTCGTCAGGGCCGAGACCGCCGCGCAGCGCGTCCAGGAACAGCAGCCGGTCCTCGGCCCGCTCCTGCGCCCAGGTGCCGCTCAGCAGCGCCAGTCCGGCGGCCGGATCCCGCTCCCGTACACCGGTGAGCAGCGCGACGCGTTCGGCGAACAGGCCCTCCGCCCACAGCCGCCGGGCCGCCCGAGGATCGGCGGCGGCGTCTCCGGCCGCACCGCGGTTGCCCGCGCGCAGGGCGAACCTCCACTCCGGGTTCAGCTCGGCGAGCCACACAGCGCGCGGACCGGCCAGGGCCAGTGCGTCGGGCCGCAGATCGGTGCGCGCCCGGGCGGCGTCCAGCAGATCCGGCAGCACCGCGTCCGGGGCGCGGTAGCCGTGCCGTCCGGCCGCCGCCAGCCACTGCGGCAGCAGTTCGGCGAGGCTCGGTGCCGCGCCGCGCCGTCCGCCTCCCGAACCGCCCTGAAGCGTACGGTCGTTGAGCAGGTCGCGGAGCCTGGCCCGGGCGGCCGGCGGGGGCAGCGGACGCGGATCGTCCGGAGCCGGTGCGGGATGTGGTGCGCTACGGGCCGGGCGCAGTCCGGCGCGGCGGCGCACCGTGGCGACGGCCGCCGCGTCCAGCAGCGCGGCCGCCGGGTCGGGGTGCTCGTCGCCGGTCTCGATGGGCGGTCTGCGCCGGGCGGTGCCCAGCAGTGCGGCGGACACCAGCTCCTCCCAGGCCGGTGCCGCGCGCTCGGTGATGCTCATGGTTCCCCTCCCGTTCGTTGCCGCCGCCAAGGCGCCGCGAGCCGCGTCACAGCGCCACCGCCTGCGCCGCCCCGTCGCCCGCCGCCGACCAGGTGGTCAGCGGGGTGAGACCGCGGTGCCCCACGGTGCCGAAGACGGTGACCGGATGGCCGCCGGAGACCGCGGCGAGCCGCCACAGGCCCGGCCGCCCCAGCCGCCGCGGATCCACCGGAAGCGCCGAGTCCCCCTGTCCGTCGGCCAGTTGCCAGCCGCCCGGGTCGGGTATCGGCACCACCCCGGAGAGCACCACCGGCCATTCGTCCAGCCAGGGGTCCGCGCGCAGCGCCTCCCCGTACCCGGACAGTGCCTCCCCGACCGGCACGCCCTGCGGTGTGTGGCCCGGGACCGGTGGGCCGTGCCGGGTGCCCAGCGCGGCGCGCAGCGGCAGCCCACCCGGGTGGTAGGCCAGCTCGGCCTCCAGCGACCGGCCCACCGGCAGCGCCACCTCCGGCGCCCGGCCCGCCGCTCCGAACGACAGCAGCAGCGCCGAGCGACCGCTGCGCACACCGCGCAACCAGATGCGGCGGGTGGTCATCGCCCCGTCCACACTGTCCTGTTGGGCGAGCACCAGCCAGCTGTCCCGGAGCGTCGGACCGGCCAGCAACTCCGCGCCGACGGTGGTGAATCCGAGCCGGGCACGGACCGTGTCGGCCAGCGGGCCGGGCAGCGAGTCCAGGGCGAGGCAGCCGCGGGCCAGCAGGTGCAGCATCGCGTACTCCTCCAGCAGCCGCGACGGCCAGTCGCCGCCGGACATCGGTATCGCCCCCAACTCCCGGGCCCGCGCGGCGAGTCCGGGCGCTTGGGCGTCGACCATGCGGGCGGCCACGCCGTGCCAGTCGTGCTGGTCCTCCCGGCCCGTGGCGAGCCCGCCGCGCAACTGGTCGACCAGCCGGGCCTCCAGCTCGACCGCGCCCGCCGCCACCCGCTGGGCGCGCCGCTCGGTTCGTCCGCGGGCGGCCTGTGGGTCGGCCACCGCGCCCCCGCCGTCGCGCCTGGCCGCCTTCTCGCGCACCGCCGCCGTGCGCTTGGCACACCACTGCGCCACCCACTCCGGCGGCTCTGCCTCGTCGGTGCCCGCGGGCAACTCGCCCCGCGCCCAAAGCAGCAGCACCCCCAGGGCGTGCTTGCACGGGAACTTGCGGCTGGGGCAGCTGCAGTTGAACGCCGGACCCGCGAGATCGACGGCCGTGCGGTACGGCTTGCCGCCGCTGCCCGCGCACAGCCCCCACACCACCGCACCGCCACCGTCCCCCGACGGTCCCGCGGCGCCCGTGCCGGACCACGGCCCTGGTACGGCCAGCCGGGTACCCGCCTTTTGCGACGCGGCGTCAGGAGCAAGCGCGAGCACCTGCTCCACCGACCACCGCTGCTCGGTGTCCTCCATGCCCACGACGCTACGAGCCACCACTGACAACCGGCCCTGACCTGCGGCTTACCCCTCTCCGAGGGGGATTGTCAGTGGTCTCGTGCAACCTGGGGCCACACAAGTTCCCTGCCAGGAACGACCGTTGGGGGAGTCATGTCCGAAGAGGCCCTGCGTCCGCATGCCGAGGACGCCTTCGCCGAGGAGCTGAAGGCGCTGTCGGCCGTCGACGACCGCCCGCGCCCCGCCCGTTGGCGGCTGTCGCCGTGGGCGGTGGCGACCTATCTCATGGGCGGCACGCTGTCCGACGGAACCGTCATCAGCCCGAAGTACGTGGGACCGCGGCGGATCATCGAGGTGGCCGTCTCCACCCTCGCCACCGATCGCGCGCTGCTGCTGCTCGGCGTGCCCGGCACCGCCAAGACGTGGGTGTCCGAGCACCTCGCGGCGGCCGTCAGCGGCGACTCCACGCTCCTGGTCCAGGGCACCGCGGGCACGCCCGAGGAGGCGATCCGCTACGGCTGGAACTACGCCCACCTGCTGGCGCACGGCCCCAGCCGGGCCGCGCTGGTGCCCGGGCCGGTGATGCGCGCCATGTCCGGGGGCGGCATCGCCAGGGTCGAGGAGCTGACCCGCATCCCCGCCGACGTCCAGGACACCCTCATCACCATCCTGTCGGAAAAGACCCTGCCGATAGCGGAGTTGGGCGAGGAGGTGATGGCGGTACGCGGCTTCAACCTCATCGCCACCGCGAACGACCGGGACCGCGGTGTCAACGACCTGTCCAGCGCGCTGCGCCGCCGGTTCAACACCGTCGTGCTGCCGCTGCCCGCCACCGTGGAGGACGAGGTGGACATCGTCGCGCGGCGGGTGGACCAGATAGGCCGGGGCATTGAGCTGCCGCCGGTGCCCGAGGGCACGGACGAGATCCGCCGCGTCGTCACCGTCTTCCGCGAACTGCGCGACGGCATCACGGCCGACGGCCGCACCAAGGTGAAGTCCCCGTCCGGCACGCTTTCCACCGCCGAGGCGATCTCCGTGCTGACCGGCGGCCTGGCGCTGGCCGCGCACTTCGGCGACGGGGTGCTGCGCCCCTCCGACGTCGCCGCCGGAATCCTGGGCGCGGTGGTGCGCGACCCGGCGGCGGACCGCGTCATCTGGCTGGAGTACCTGGAGTCCGTGGTGCGTGAGCGCGACGGCTGGAAGGACTTCTACCGGGCCTGCCGCGAGGTGACCGGATGAGCGTCCCGCATGAGCGGCCACTACTGCTCGGGGTGCGGCACCACGGGCCGGGCTCCGCCCGGGCGGTGCGCGCCGCGCTGGAGCGGTACCGGCCGGAGGCGCTGCTGGTGGAGGGGCCGCCCGAGGCGGACGCCGTGGTGGGGATCGCGGCGCAGGCGGGGCTGCGGCCACCGGTGGCGTTGCTGGCGCACGCGGCGGACGATCCGGCGCGGGCCGCGTTCTGGCCGTTCGCCGAGTTCTCGCCGGAGTGGGTGGCGATCCGCTGGGCGCTCGGCCGGGACGTGCCGGTGCGCTTCATCGACCTGCCCGCCGCCCACACCCTCGCCCTGCGCGACGAGGCCGACGAGGCCGACGAGGAGAGCGGGCAGGAGGCCGCCGCGCGGGTCGATCCGCTGGCGGTGCTGGCCGGGGCCGCCGGACACGACGACCCGGAGCGCTGGTGGGAGGACGTCGTGGAGCACCGCGCCGACGGCGGCCCGGACGCCGACCCGCTGGCCCCGTTCACCGCGCTCGCCGAGGCCATGACCGCGCTGCGCGAGCGGCACGCGGACGGCGGCCACCCCCGCGACGCGGTACGCGAGGCCCATATGCGGCTGCGGATCCGCGAGGCCGCCCGCGAGTACGACCGCACCGCCGTGGTCTGCGGAGCCTGGCACGTACCGGCGCTGGCCGCGCCCGCCACCGCCACCGCCGACCGGCAGACGCTGCGCGGCCTGCCCAAGGTGAGGACCGAGATCACCTGGGTGCCCTGGACCCACCGCAGGCTGCGCCGCCGCAGCGGCTACGGCGCCGGAATCGACTCGCCCGGCTGGTACCGGCACCTGTTCACGGCCCCGGACCGCCCCCTGGTGCGGTGGATGACCGCGGTCGCCGGGCTGCTCAGGGCCGAGGACCGCCAGGTGTCGTCCGCCCACGTCATCGAGGCGGTACGGCTCGCCGAGACGCTGGCCGGGATGCGCGGTCGGCCGCTGGCCGGTCTCGCCGAGACCATGGACGCGGTACGGGCGGTGATGTGCGAGGGATCACAGCTGCCGCTGGCGCTGATCCACGACCGCCTGGTGGTGGGCGACGACCTCGGCGAGGTCCCCGACACCGCCCCCGCCGTACCGCTGGCCCGCGACCTGGCCCGCCAGCAGCGCACCCTGCGGCTCAAACCCGAGGCGGCGGAACGGGAGTTGGACCTGGACCTGCGCCAGGGCACCGACGCCGCCCGCAGCCGACTGCTGCACCGGCTGGCCCTGCTCGGCATCCCCTGGGGCGAGCCGGTCCGCTCCCGTACCGCCAACACCGGAACGTTCCGGGAGAGTTGGCGGCTGCGCTGGGAGCCGGAACTGGCGGTGCGGGTGGCCGAGGCCGGGGTGTGGGGCACCACGGTGGAGTCTGCCGCCACGGCGAAGGTCGAGGACACCGTGGTGGCCGCCGCCCGGCTCGGCGAGGTCACCGCGCTCGCCGAGCGGTGTCTGCTCGCCGCGCTGCCCGACGCCCTGCCGACCGTGTTGCGGGTACTCGCCGACAAGGCCGCGCTCGACGCCGACGTCGGCCATCTCGCCCAGGCACTGCCCGCGTTGGCGCGCTCCGCGCGCTACGGCGACGTACGCGGCACCGACGCGGGCGCGCTGCGCGAGGTCGCCGAGGGCATCGCGCTGCGCATCTGTGTGGGCCTGCCGCCCGCCTGCGTGGCGCTGGACGAGGCGGGCGCCACCGAGATGCGCGGCCATCTCGACGCCGTGCACTCGGCGGTCGGCCTGCTGGCGGCGTACCGGCCGGGCGAGCGCTGGACGGCCGTGCTGACCTCGCTGGCCACCCGGGACAGCACGGTCGCGGGCACGATACGCGGCCGGGCCGCCCGGCTGCTGCTGGACGAGGGACGGTTCGACGCGGCGTGGGCCGCCCGGCTGATGGGGCTCGCCCTGTCACCCGGCAGCACGCCGAGGGACGCCGCGGGTTGGCTGGACGGGTTCCTGTCCGGCGGCGGAGTGCTGCTGGTGCACGACCGGCAGTTGCTGGCCCTGATCGACGGCTGGCTGTCGGCGGTACCGGACGAGGCGTTCACCGACGTACTGCCGTTGGTGCGGCGGACGTTCGCCGAGTTCGAGCCCGGTGTGCGGCGCACGGTGGGGGAGTTGGTGCGACGTGGGCCGGGAGCGGCCGGGCCGGGGGCGGCCGAGGTGTACGGCAACGGCTTCGGGGAGGGACTCGACGCCGCCCGCGCCGATGCCGTACTGCCCACGCTGCGGCTGCTGTTGGGGGCCGGCGCCCAGGTCGGTCACAGGGAGGGGAGCAGCGCATGACGACCGACGACGAGCGGCTTCGCCGCTGGCGGCTGGTGCTGGGCGGCGAGGCGGACGGCACCGGATGCCGGCTGGCCGGCTGGGACCTGCGGATGGACGCCGCCCTCGCCGCGCTCTACGGCGGCGGCAACCAGTCCGCTGCCGACCGCGCGGCGGGGCTCGGCGGCTCAGCGCCGAGGGTGGCCCGCTGGTTGGGCGACATCCGCACGTACTTCCCCACCTCGGTGGTCCAGGTGATGCAGCGCGACGCCATCGACCGGCTCGGGCTGTCCGCCCTGCTGCTGGAGCCCGAGATGCTGGAGGCCGTGGAGGCGGACGTCCATCTGGTCGGCACGCTGCTCTCGTTGCACCAGGCGATGCCGGAGACCACCAAGCAGACGGCGCGGACCGTGGTGCGCAAGGTGGTGGCCGACCTGGAGGCGCGGTTGGCGACCCGTACCCGGGCGACGCTGACCGGCGCCCTGGACCGCTGCGCACGCGTTCGGCGGCCGAGGCACCGCGACATCGACTGGGAGCGCACCATACGCGCCAACCTGAAGAACTACCTTCCGGAACACCGCACGGTGGTGCCCGAGCGGCTGGTCGGCTACGGGCGGGCGGCACAGGGCGTCAGGAAGGACGTGGTGCTCTGCGTCGACCAGTCGGGGTCGATGGCGGCCTCCGTCGTCTACTCCTCCGTGTTCGGCGCCGTACTGGCCTCGATGCGGTCGATCGCCACCAAACTGGTCGTCTTCGACACCTCAGTGGTGGACCTCACCGATCAACTGGACGACCCAGTGGAGGTGTTGTTCGGCACCCAGCTCGGCGGCGGCACCGACATCAACCGTGCGCTCGCGTACTGCCAGACGCTGATCACCCGGCCCAGCGAGACCGTGGTGGTGCTCATCAGCGACCTGTACGAGGGTGGGATACGCGACGAGATGCTCAAGCGGGTCGCGGCGATGAAGGCCGCGGGCGTGCAGTTCGTGGCGCTGCTCGCGCTGTCGGACGAGGGAGCGCCGTCCTACGACCGGGAGCACGCGGCGGCGCTCGCCGCGCTGGGCGCGCCCGCGTTCGCCTGCACCCCTGACCTGTTTCCCGAGGTGATGGCGGCGGCCATCGAGAAGCGACCGCTGCCCATCCCCGACGACGCTCCGCCCATAACGGACATGAAGCCCCATCAGTAGCAAGCGGAATACCGGGCTTGCGCCAGCAAGCCCGTACCCGCAAGGATCGAGGCTGTCACCCGGAACGTGTGTCATCCGTACGGGAAGGTCTCCCACTTGCTGCCTGCCGCGCTTGCCCTGCCTGCTGCCGTCGTGCGTCCGCGCACCACGGCCGCTCGGCGTGCGCTCCAGGTGGCGCTGTTGCTCGGGGGCTTCCTCGCGCTGGCGTTCGTACTGAGCGGGCAGGCGCACGCGGACTCACCGGACGCGGTGTCCCTGCGATACGCGGGGACACCTTTCGGCGCGGTGGACGAGGTCGCGCCAGCGGCACCGCTCCACGCCGTCGCGCAGGGCGCCGCACAGCGGTTCGCCGCTGGCGCGCAGCAGGCCGACCGGGGCGTCAAGGACACGGTGGCGGCGGCCACCAGCAGCGTGCGGCCGGTGACCGGCCTGCTCGGTGCCGTCCAAGACGCGGCCGGCCAGGTCACGTCGCCCATCGCCGGTGCCACCGGCGCAGGGCACGGCGACCCCGGCAACCCGGTCAGCAGCGCGCCAAGGCCCCTACCGCACAAGGCGGTTCCGGCGCACGTCGGCACCGCACCCGCCGCCCGACCCACCGCTTCCGTGGCGGGCCGGTACCCGGCGGGCGCCGCGCACCGTGCCGCGGCGCACCCGGCGCACCAGCGACGCGACGGGCGGGCACCGGCCCAACTCCCGTTCCCCGCAGGCCACTCGGGCCACCCCGGCGAGGGTGACGGTTCCACCCACCACACGGGTGACGCGCACGCCGCGCTGTTCGCGGACGGTGCGCGGTTCCACCTGGGCGCGGACGTGCCGCGCCCCGCGAACGGTTCGTCGCCGTCCCGTCGGTCGACGGACGTCTCCGTCCAGCCGGACTAGGCGGTCCCGGCACCACCCGGTGCGTTGGCACGGGTGATCGCGCCCCACGTGCCCCACGCGGCTCCTTGTAGTCATGTGGCCATGTGGCGGACCGCCGCCGGTCGCTGTTCAGCCGGTCTCGGACTCCGCAGGTACGGGCGCACCGCCCCTCGCTCCCAGCGCATCGCGTGGTCGAGCCGTTCCATGACGCATCAGCCGGCGTCGCTCGTCAGTCGACGCCTAATCAATCCCCCTGTCACGCAGCCCAGTTGATCGACGCTGCGTAGATCAGTGATCCGCAAGGAGCAGGTTCACCATGCGTACCAGCATTCGCCGTGCCGTCATCGTCGCCGCCGCCGCTTCCGGTATCTGGGCGGTGGGCAGCGTCGCCGCCAACGCGGCCGTACTGCCCACCGTTCCCGGCACCGGCACCCTGACCGGCGCCGTCAGCTCGGTCACCGGCCAGCTGCCCGCCACCGGTTCGCTGACCGGTACCGCCACCGGCGCCGTCAGCTCGGTCACCGGCCAGCTGCCCGGCACCGGCTCGCTGACCGGTACCGCCACCGGCGCCGTCCGGTCCGTCGAGGGCCTGACCGGCGCCGGCCACACCATGCACCCCGGGCTGGCCCCCCAGGGCAAGGGCCGCGGCCCGGTCAAGGGTCTGCCGGTCGCCCCCACCCGTTCCGTCGACACGCTGACCGGCGCGGCGCACGGCCTGACCGGCAAGGGCCTGCCGACCGGGGCCGTCAAGCACGTCACCGACACGGCCAACGGCGCCGTCAAGCACGTCGGTCAGCTGCCGTCGACCACCTCGGTCCCGTCGCTGCCCGAGCTGCCGAACCCGGGTCGGGCCACCGACCTGGCCAACGGCGTCCTGGCCGTGGGTTCCCGGCTTGACGCCCTGACCAAGCTGACCAAGGCCGCCAAGCTCCCGTCCGGCCTGTCCACCGTGCCGAGCGTGCCGTCCGGCCTGCCCACCGCCGTGCCGACCGCGGGTCTGCCGTCGGTGCCCTCCGTTCCGGCCGTGCCCGGCGCCGTGCACGCCGTCACCGCGCAGGTGACGCCGGCCGTGGCGCAGGTGACCGCCGATGTGCTGCCGCCGCTGGGGCAGCGCGTGGTGGCCGGTGTGCTGCCGGTGGCCCAGGGCGCGGTCACCGGTGCCGGCACCCTGGCGCAGACCGAGGGCGCCCAGCTGCCGCCGTTCGCCAACGGTGTGGTCAACCAGGTCAAGCCGTTCGCGGCCGGTGTGGCCGCCCAGGCCGTGCCGTTCGCCAAGGGCGTCGCCGCCCAGGCGGTGCCGTTCACCGAGGGTGCGGCCGCCCAGGTCGGCCCGCTGGCCCGGGGCGTCGCCGGTGAGGCGGCCGGGTTCGCCCAGTACACCGCGCGCAACGTCGCCGGCCACGTCACGGTGATCGGTGAGGGCACCGTGTACGACGTCAAGCTGGTCGTCGCCTCGCTGCCCGAGGGCGGCACCGCGGCCGGTCTGACCGGCCCGGCCGCCGTCCCGGGCCTGCCGGCCGCCGTCTGAGCCGGGCCGCCGTCCGACCCGGACGGCGCGCCACCCGACTGGGCGGCTCCGGGCGAGTACCTCCCCTTACTCGTCCGGGGCCGCCCGGCCTGCGTTTTTACGCCCGTTTCGTGGCGTCCGCCTTGCATCTGTGGCTTGGTACAGCAGTTCGGTCGCTGACTCTGTGACCGTTCTCACCGCTTCGGTGCGGTCTGGAATTTAGACCGGTGCCACAGGCAGGGATAACCTGCGAGGCGGACATGCCGCGTACCTGGTCGACGTGAGCGCCCTCTAACAGATCGCGTAGTCACGCTGCCCGTCACATCACGGCACGCCCACGCAGACAACTAACCCGCGATCACCAGACTGCGATTTAGAGAAGCAAAGGGACGGACGCGCGTGGACCTGTTCGAGTACCAAGCGAGGGATCTCTTCGCGAAGCACGGAGTACCCGTGCTCGGCGGCGAAGTCATTGACACCCCTGAGGCAGCGCGCGAGGTGGCCGAGCGTCTCGGTGGCCGCGTGGTCGTCAAGGCCCAGGTCAAGACCGGCGGCCGCGGCAAGGCCGGTGGTGTGAAGCTGGCCGACGACCCGGCGGACGCCGTGGAGAAGGCCACCGCGATCCTGGGCATGGACATCAAGGGCCACACGGTCCACAAGGTGATGCTGGCCCAGACCGCGAGCATCGCGGAGGAGTACTACGTCTCCTTCCTGCTGGACCGCGCCAACCGCACCTTCCTCGCCATGGCGTCCGTCGAGGGCGGCATGGAGATCGAAGAGGTGGCGGCCACCAAGCCCGAGGCCCTCGCCAAGATCCCGGTCGACGCCAACGAGGGCGTCACCGACGCCAAGGCCCGCGAGATCATCGAGGCCGCCAAGTTCCCGGCCGAGCTGCACGACCAGCTGGTCGAGGTCCTCAAGAGCCTGTGGACCGTCTTCATCAAGGAAGACGCGCTGCTCGTCGAGGTCAACCCGCTGGCCAAGACTCCCGAGGGCAAGGTCCTCGCGATCGACGGCAAGGTCTCGCTGGACGAGAACGCCCGCTTCCGTCAGCCGGAGCACGAGGCGCTGGAGGACAAGGCCGCGGCCAACCCGCTGGAGGCCGCCGCCAAGGCCAAGGGCCTCAACTACGTCAAGCTGGACGGCGAGGTCGGCATCATCGGCAACGGCGCGGGCCTCGTGATGAGCACCCTCGACGTGGTCGCCTACGCGGGCGAGAAGCACGGCAAGGTCAAGCCCGCGAACTTCCTCGACATCGGCGGCGGCGCCTCCGCCGAGGTGATGGCGAACGGTCTGGAGATCATCCTGGGCGACCCGGACGTGAAGTCCGTGTTCGTCAACGTCTTCGGCGGCATCACCGCGTGCGACGCGGTCGCCAACGGCATCGTGCAGGCCCTGGAGTTGCTGAAGTCCAAGGGCGAGGACGTCAACAAGCCGCTGGTCGTCCGACTCGACGGCAACAACGCCGAGCTGGGTCGCAAGATCCTGACCGACGCTAACCACCCGCTGGTCCAGCAGGTGGACACCATGGACGGCGCCGCGGAGCGGGCCGCCGAGCTGGCTGCGAAGTAAGGGACGAGGTCACCAACACCATGGCTATCTTCCTCACCAAGGAATCCAAGGTCATCGTCCAGGGCATGACCGGCTCCGAGGGTCAGAAGCACACCCGGCGGATGCTCGCCTCCGGCACCAACATCGTCGGCGGCGTGAACCCGCGCAAGGCCGGCCAGAAGGTCGACTTCGACGGCCAGGAGATCCCGGTCTTCGGCTCCGTCAAGGAGGCCATCGAGGCCACCGGCGCCGACGTCACCGTCATCTTCGTGCCGGAGAAGTTCACCAAGGACGCGGTCATCGAGGCGATCGACGCCGAGATCCCGCTGGCCGTCGTGATCACCGAGGGCATCGCGGTGCACGACACCGCCTCGTTCTGGGCGCACGCCCAGGCCAAGGGCAACAAGACCCGGATCATCGGCCCGAACTGCCCCGGCCTGATCACCCCCGGCCAGTCCAACGCGGGCATCATCCCGTCGGACATCACCAAGCCGGGCCGCATCGGTCTGGTGTCGAAGTCCGGCACGCTGACCTACCAGATGATGTACGAGCTGCGCGACATCGGCTTCTCGTCGGCGGTCGGCATCGGCGGTGACCCGATCATCGGCACCACCCACATCGACTGCCTCAAGGCGTTCCAGGAGGACCCCGACACCGACCTGATCGTGATGATCGGTGAGATCGGTGGCGACGCGGAGGAGCGCGCGGCGGCCTACATCAAGGAGCACGTGACCAAGCCGGTCGTCGGCTACGTCGCCGGCTTCACCGCCCCCGAGGGCAAGACGATGGGCCACGCGGGCGCGATCGTCTCCGGTTCGTCCGGCACCGCCCAGGCGAAGAAGGAGGCCCTGGAGGCCGCGGGCGTCAAGGTCGGCAAGACCCCGTCCGAGACGGCGCGCCTGGCGCGTGCCGCGCTCAACGGCTGAGCCCCCAGCTGACCGAAGAGGTCCGCCTCCCCGACAGGGGGGGGCGGACCTCTTCGTCTTCGTACCGCGCAGAGCGTGAGCGGCCGGGGGCGGAGCCCCCGAAAGGGGGCCTGCGGGGGCGCGGCCTCCGGACCCCAACCCCCTTTCGGGGGGCGAAACCATTCCTTTTCGTGCCGTACCGCACGCATTCGCGCGCAACATGCAGCATTAGGTGACGTGACCCAATTGCTGCACCGCTTCAGGTTGTTGTACCGGCATGACCATGCCCTCCGCTTCTCGCCGAAGGCCGCCACCGCCATGTTCGGTGGGGTGGTCGCCGCCGGGGCCGGGCTCGCGGCGCTGGCGGTGCTGGCGTTGTCGTTGTGGACCATCTCGCCGTACTCCGCCGGAGGCCCCGGCACCGCCTTGCACGTCGCCGCCGCGCTGTGGCTGCTGGCGCACGGCGCCGAGCTGTCCCGAAGCGACGGGCTGACCGGCGGCACCGTACCGATCGGGGTCACCCCGCTGCTGCTGACCGCGCTGCCCGCGTGGCTGCTGCACCGCATCGCCGCGCAGGCGCTCACCCCCGACCCGCTGGCCGACGGTGAAGGCCCGGACGGCGAACCGGAGTTGGGGCCGGTCGCCGCCACCGGATGGCTGGTCGCCGGGTATCTGCTGGTGGCGCTGGCCGCCGCGCTCTACACCGACGACGGTCCGCTGCGCGGGGAACCGCTGTCCGCGCTGCTGTGCGTACCGCTGGTGGCCGCGCCGGTGGCGGCCGTGGGCGCCTGGACGGCGTACGGGCGGCCGACGTCGGCGCTGGCGAACTGGGCGCCGCCTCCGGTGGCCTGGCTGCTGCCGCGCGGCGGCGCGAGCACGGGACTGCGGGCCGCCGGGGTGGCGGTGGGCGCGGTGGTGGTCGGCGGCGCGCTGCTCAGCGGCGGTGCGCTGGCGTGGCACGCGGGCGCGGTGGGCGATGACTTCGGCCAGCTCACCGGTTCGTTCTCCGGACGGTTCGCGGTGCTGCTGCTGATCGTCGCGTTGGTGCCCAATGTGGCGCTGTGGGGCGCGGCCTACGCGCTGGGGCCGGGGTTCGCGCTGGGCGTCGGCGGTGCGGTGTCGCCCGCCGGGGCCTACGGGTATCCGCGGGTGCTGCCGCACTTCCCACTACTGGCGGCGCTGCCCTCACCGACCGGTCGCGACGGCGGATCACCCTTCCTGTGGCTGGTGTTGGCGGTCCCGGTCGCCGCCGCGGCGGTGTTGAGCTGGTACGTGGCCCACGCGGCGGTACAGCACGACTGGACGGTGCCGGGCACCGCGGCGGTGGTGGCGCTGGCCGCCCTGTGCGGTGGCGCTGTGCTGGCCTGGTCCGCCCTGCTGGTGGCCGGTCCCATGGGCACCGGTGCCCTCTCCAGCTTCGGTCCGGTTGCCTGGTCCATGGGAGTGGCACACTTCGGCTGGATGCTGGGTCTGGGGCTCCCCGGAGCGCTCGGCGTCCGCTGGTGGCTGCTGTCCCGGGCCGGGGCAGGCGTGTAGCCGTCGCGGGCCGCGGTGGACCCGGGGGGATCGCCCCGAGGAAATCCGCCGTGACGGCGCCCGACAACGACGAAACCCGACCGGCGCTCCCAACGCGCCTCCAACTCGGAGGGCGGAACGCGCGAGGACGTCAGTCCTGAGCCCCGAGGACCTGTCGGAGTTGCGAGGGCAGCAACTGGCTGCAAGCCTGCCGCGCGGGCTGCGTCAGCGCGTCGTTGACGCACGAGTAGTAGTTCCGGTACGCCAGTTGGAACGTGAAGCTCGCGGCGACGATCGCCAGCGCCACGACGCCCGTCAGGATTCCGCTCAAGGCCGCGGTGAACTGCGGCCGTTGCCCCTCCTTGGGCTTGGCGCGCAGCGAGCTGACCCCCCAGTACAGCGCCAGCACCCCCAGCAGCAGTGCCACCGGAGCCATGCTGAACAGCCCGAAGAACAGCCCCCACATACCCGCCAGCAGCGCGTAGCGTGCCCGCCGCTGCGCCGGGTCGGTCACATCGAACCGAGGTCCCTCGGGCCGCACCGGGCCACGGGAGCCGAACTGGCCGTTGGACGGGTCGTGACGCTCCGGCTGCCGGTCGCTCCACCGTTCGCCCTGGCCGCTCCTCGGCTGCCACGGCCGATCCGGCGTGCCCTTCGGCGGCGGCGCGAACGGATCCCGCTCCTGCTCGTCGGACGGCGCCTGGCGCTCACGCAGCGCGGGGGTCGCGAGCGGGGCGGGGCCCGGATCGCGATAGGTGGTGATGCGGACGCTGCTCATGGTTGGTTGCGCCATCCCCTTGCCGTCGGCTTCCTCGTGCGTCGTCGCACGTCATCAGACGCTACCCGGCTCCGTCGCCCCCGTCCCCGTGGGGGCCGGACGCCGTGCCGGTATCGTTGCTGACGGTCGGCGCCTTCGTAGGGTTCCCTGGATCTCAAGGACCCTCCGTTTTGTACGACCACACAAACGAACGGTCCCGCGAGAAAGAACCCCTGCCGTGGCCCCCGCCGAGTCCGTACCGTCCGCCCGCCCGTGCCGCCTGGTCGTCCTGGTCTCCGGTTCCGGCACCAACCTCCAGGCCCTGCTCGACGCCATCGCCGGTGACCCCGAGTACAAGGCGCGGATCGTGGCGGTGGGCGCCGACCGGGAGGGCATCGCCGGTCTGGAGCGGGCCGAGCGGGCCGGGCTGCCCACCTTCGTGTGCCGGGTCAAGGACCACGAGGACCGCGCCGCCTGGGACCTCGCGCTGGCCGAGGCGGTCGCCGGGTACCAGCCGGACCTGGTCGTCTCGGCGGGCTTCATGAAGATCCTGGGCAAGGAGTTCCTGGGCCGCTTCGGCGGCCGGGTGATCAACACCCACCCGGCGCTGCTGCCCAGTTTCCCCGGCACCCACGGGGTCCGGGACGCTCTCGCGTACGGCGCCAAGGTCACCGGCTGCACCGTCCACTTCGTCGACGACGGCGTCGACACCGGCCCGATCATCGCGCAGCGCGCGGTCGAGGTCCGGGACGAGGACGACGAGGACACGCTGCACGAGCGCATCAAGGAAGTCGAGCGACGGCTGCTCGTCGAGGTCGTCGGGCGGATCGCCCGCGACGGCTACCGCATTGAGGGAAGAAAGGTCATCGTCCCGTGAGTACGAAGCGCCCCATCCGACGGGCCCTGGTCAGCGTCTACGACAAGACCGGCCTTGAGGAACTGGCCCGAGGGCTGCACGCGGCCGGGGTCGAGCTGGTCTCCACCGGATCGACCGCGAAGAGGATCGCCGACGCCGGGGTGCCGGTCACCCCGGTCCAGGAGCTGACCGGCTTCCCCGAGTGCCTGGACGGCCGGGTCAAGACCCTGCACCCGAGGATCCACGCGGGCATCCTGGCCGACCAGCGGCTGGAGTCGCACCGCGAGCAGCTCGCCGAGCTGGGCGTCGCCCCGTTCGAGCTGGTGGTGGTCAACCTGTACCCGTTCCGGGAGACCGTCGCCTCCGGCGCCTCGCAGGACGAGTGCGTGGAGCAGATCGACATCGGCGGCCCCTCGATGGTCCGCGCCGCCGCCAAGAACCATCCGTCGGTCGCGGTGGTCGTCAACCCGGCCCACTACGAAGAGGTGTTGAAGGCCGCGGCGGACGGCGGCTTCGACCTGGCCGCCCGCAGGAAGCTGGCCGCCGAGGCGTTCGCGCACACCGCCGCCTACGACGTGGCGGTGGCCAACTGGTTCGCCACCGACTACGCCGCCGACCAGGACACCGCCTTCCCGGAGTTCCTGGGCGCCGCCTTCGAGCGCAAGAACGTGCTGCGCTACGGCGAGAACCCGCACCAGGGCGCCGCCCTCTACACCGACGGCACCCCCGGCCTGGCGCAGGCGGAGCAGTTGCACGGCAAGGAGATGTCGTACAACAACTACGTCGACACCGAGGCCGCCCGCCGTGCCGCCTACGACCACGACGAGCCGTGCGTGGCGATCATCAAGCACGCCAACCCCTGTGGCATCGCGATCGGTTCGGACGTCGCCGAGGCGCACCGCAAGGCGCACGCCTGTGACCCGCTCTCCGCGTTCGGCGGCGTGATCGCGGTCAACCGGCCGGTGAGCGTGGCGCTGGCCGAGCAGGTCGCGGAGATCTTCACCGAGGTCATCATCGCGCCCGGCTACGAGGACGGCGCGGTCGAGGTACTGTCCCGGAAGAAGAACATCCGGGTGCTGCGCTGCGCCCACCAGCCGTGTGAGCGGCGGGAGTTCCGGCGGATCGAGGGCGGTCTGCTGATGCAGGTCAAGGACCTGTTGCAGGCGGACGGCGACGACCCGGCCAACTGGACGCTGGCCACCGGCGATCCGCTGGACGAGGCGGCCCTGCGGGAGTTGGCCTTCGCCTGGCGGGCCTGCCGCGCGGTGAAGTCGAACGCGATCCTGCTGGCCAAGGACGGCGCGACGGTCGGCGTCGGCATGGGCCAGGTCAACCGCGTCGACTCGGCGCGGCTGGCGGTGCAGCGGGCGGGCGCCGAGCGCGCGGCGGGCTCGTACGCGGCGTCGGACGCGTTCTTCCCGTTCCCCGACGGGCTTGAGGTGTTGACCGAGGCGGGCGTCAAGGCCGTTGCGCAGCCGGGCGGTTCGGTGCGCGACGAGGCGGTGATCGAGGCGGCGCGCAAGGCGGGCGTCACGATGTACCTCACCGGCACGCGGCACTTCTTCCACTGACGCAGACCAGGAAGAAGCCGCCAACGCGTAAGGGGCGGCCCGCAGTCGCGGGCCGCCCCTTGGGGTTCACGCGTTACTTCTTGACGACCACGGTTCCGGCCGCGCGGTCGTGCCAGCCCTGGAGCTTGCCGGAGTTGTCGAAGAACGGCGACAGGTACACCAGCAGCGCGCCGATGTAGCACAGGAAGGCGCCGACGATCGGGATGATGTAGCGGATGAAGCCGCCGCCCAGGCCCGGGGCCTGGCCGTTGGACTCCTTGACCACCTTCAGGCCCATCGCCATCTTGCCCAGCGTGGCGCCGAGGAAGGAGATCATCAGCCACTCGTAGAGCAGCGCGAACAGCGCGAACGTGCCGATGAAGGCGAACATCACCGCGATGACGCCGGAGCCCGCGTTGAGGTTGTCGTTCAGGCACTGCGAGTACTCGGGCGTGCCGTAGGTGTAGACCGAGCAGTCCTTGTTGCTGTGCGCGACGCCCATCACGCTGGCCATGCCCGCGAACATGACGATGGTGATCACGATTCCGGCGACCAGGCCGTCGATCAGCCGGGCCAGGAAGCGCTGGCCCATCGTGGCGACCTGGACGGTGCCCAGGTAGGCGATGTTGATGTACCCGTTGTTGGCCTGGACCGTGCCCGGCGCCTGCTGCGGGTAGCCGTACGGCGCGGCGTTCGGGTCGTACCCCGGCTGCTGCTGGTAGCCCGGCTGCTGCGGGTAGCCGTACGGAGGCTGTCCTTGCGGCGGCTGCTGCGGGTAGCCGTACTGCGGCTGGCCCGGAGGCTGCTGCTGCGGGTAGCCGTACGGCTGCTGCGGCGGCTGGCCGTACGGGTCCTGGGGTCCGGGCGGGTAGCTCACGTAACAGTCCTTACAACGAGAAGCGGGGACGAACCGGACCATGAAAGATCCGGGCATGATTGAGCACCCTGTTCCCCCGTGGTCCAGCGACCCCATGGTTCTAGCACCCGGCGGGCCATGTCCAGACAGCACCCACTGGGCCAGCCGGTATGTGGGGAATTACGGCGAATGACCGGACGGATCTGGTCCGGATTGGTTCACGGCGGGCCGCATCCGCGAGGATGGGAGCATGACCGCCCAGATTCTCGATGGCAAGGCCACCGCCGCCGCGATCAAGTCCGAGCTAGCCGAGCGCGTCAAGGCGCTCAAGGCCCAGGGCGTCACGCCCGGCCTGGGCACCCTGCTGGTCGGTGACGACCCGGGCAGCCGCTGGTACGTCAACGGAAAGCACCGCGACTGCGCGGAGGTGGGCATCGCCTCCATCCAGCGCGAGCTGCCCGCCACCGCCACCCAGGAGGAGATCGAGGCGGTCGTACGGGAGCTCAACGAGAACCCGGCATGCACCGGCTACATCGTCCAACTGCCGTTGCCCAAGGGCATCGACACCAACCGCGTGCTGCAGCTGATGGACCCGGCCAAGGACGCGGACGGCCTGCACCCGATGAGCCTGGGCCGCCTGGTGCTCAACGAGACCGGGCCGCTGCCGTGCACCCCCAACGGCATCGTGGAGCTGCTGCGCCGGCACGGCGTGGAGATCAACGGCGCGCACGTGGTCGTCGTCGGCCGGGGCATCACCGTCGGCCGCTCCATCGGCCTGCTGCTCACCCGGCGCTCCGAGAACGCCACCGTGACCCTGTGCCACACCGGCACCCGGGACCTGCCGGGCCTGCTGCGCCAGGCGGACATCATCGTGGCGGCGGCGGGCGTGCCGCACCTGGTCAAGCCGGAGGACGTCAAGCCGGGCGCCGCCGTGCTGGACGTCGGCGTCAGCCGGGACGAGAACGGCAAGATCGTCGGCGATGTGCACCCCGGCGTACGTGAGGTGGCCGCCTGGCTGTCGCCGAACCCGGGTGGTGTGGGCCCGATGACCCGCGCCCTGCTGGTCCAGAACGTCGTGGAAGCGGCCGAGCGGGCGGCCGACGCCGCGCACTGACGGAGAGGGGCCCCTCGTGGCCGGAACAGATCCCCGGGGGGCAGCCCCCGGGCCGAACGGCGCGGGCGCCAAGGCGAACGGCACCGCCGCGAAGCTGAAGGACACCGCCGCCCGGGCGACCGCCGCCGCCAAGCAGCCCGACGGCGCGGGCGCCGAGGCCAACGGCACGGCCGCGAAGGCGAACGGCGCGGGCGCCAAGGCGAACGGCACCGCGGGCCGAGCCACCGGCAAGCCCGCCGCCAAGGCGGGCGCGCCGTCCCACCGCTTCCCCGAGGTCACCCAGGACACCGCGCGCCCCGAGGGCGGCGGCCGGGCCGCCGGCGGGGCGGCTCCGGCCCCGGCCCGGCAGTGGCCGCTGCTGACCGTGTTGGGCGGGGTCGCCCTCGGCCTGGCCATCACGGCCGCGGGCGGTTTCCGGGTCGGGCTGATCCTGGTGGGCGCGTGCCTGCTGCTGGGCGCGGTGCTGCGCTGGCTGCTGCCCGAGGTCGGCATGCTCGCCGTCCGCAGCCGTTTCACCGACCTGATCACCTACGGCGGGCTGGGCTCCGCCATCGTGCTGCTGGCCCTGATGATCCAGCCGAAACCGATCCTGCACCTGCCCTTCCTGGACGACATCGTGCACTTCGCCGTCCGCTGACGTTCCATGGAACGGGGGAAGCGGAAACGGAAGCGGCGCCATGGCCAAGATCAAGGTCGCCCGTCCCGTGGTCGAGCTGGACGGCGACGAGATGACCCGGATCATCTGGCGGTTCATCAAGGACCAGTTGATCCTGCCGTACCTCGACATCGAGCTGAAGTACTTCGACCTGGGCATCGAGCACCGCGACGCCACCCGTGACCAGGTCACCGTGGACGCCGCCAACGCGATCAAGAAGTACGGCGTCGGCGTCAAGTGCGCCACCATCACCCCGGACGAGGCCCGGGTCGACGAGTTCGGCCTCAAGGAGATGTACCGGTCTCCCAACGGCACCATCCGCAACATCCTCGGTGGCGTGATCTTCCGCGAGCCGATCATCATCGCCAACGTCCCCCGGCTGGTCCCGGGCTGGACCAGGCCGATCGTGGTCGGCCGCCACGCCTTCGGCGACCAGTACCGCGCCACCGACCTCAAGGTCCCCGGCCAGGGCACCCTCACCATGACCTTCACGCCGAAGGACGGCTCGGACCCGGTGGAGCTTGAGGTCTACGAGTTCCCCGGGGCCGGTGTGGCGCTGTCGATGTACAACCTGGACGCCTCGATCCGCGACTTCGCGCGGGCGTCGTTCCGCTACGGCCTGGACCGCGGCTTCCCGGTCTACCTGTCCACGAAGAACACGATCCTGAAGAAGTACGACGGACGCTTCAAGGACATCTTCCAGGAGGTCTTCGACACCGAGTTCCGCGACGACTTCGGCAGGGCCGGGCTGACCTACGAGCACCGGCTGATCGACGACATGGTCGCCGCCGCCCTGAAGTGGGAGGGCGGCTACGTGTGGGCGTGCAAGAACTACGACGGCGACGTGCAGTCCGACATCGTGGCGCAGGGCTTCGGCTCGCTCGGCCTGATGACCTCGGTGCTGATGACACCGGACGGCCGGACCGTGGAGGCCGAGGCCGCGCACGGCACCGTCACCCGGCACTACCGCCAGTACCAGCGGGGCAGGCCGACCTCCACCAACCCGATCGCCTCGATCTTCGCCTGGACCCGCGGCCTGGCCCACCGCGGCAAGCTGGACGGCACCCCCGGGGTCAGCGACTTCGCGCACACCCTGGAGCGGGTCTGCGTGTGGACCGTCGAGGGCGGCCAGATGACCAAGGACCTGGCGCTGCTGATCTCCCCCGACCAACCGTGGCTGACCACCGAGGAGTTCCTCGCCGCGATCGACGAGCACCTGAGGGCGCGGCTCGCTCTCGCCTGATCTGGCCGGAATGCTATGGCCGACGCGACGCGTTGCGACCAACCGCTGCCTGACAGGCATGGCTTGGGGTAATCACCGTGTGGGGTGATTCCCATCGGGGGACGCGTTGCATAGATGGGCGGGGGAGAGGCATGGCACGTTGGCAGCCGTTACCGGACGGCCTTGAGGCCCAGCTACGCGAGCTGGTGCGGTACACCCGCGGCACCAAGGACCGCCCGCCACGGCGAATGGTCGCGCCGCGGGGCGCCTTGGCTGGAGGTGACACGCTGCGGCTGGTCGAGCTGTGGGAGACCGCGGCGCGTGGTGCGAGCGTCGATCCGCCGGTGTGGGGCCGCGAACCCTTCGTCGGCTTCGAGGACTTCACCGCGCCGCTGGTCTCCGAGCGCCGGTCCCGCCAGCGCCGCGCGGTGCTCGCCGCGGCCGTGGCGATCGTGGTGCTCGGCGGCGGCCTGGCCAGCGGCTACGCGCTGCTGCCCGGCGCGCAGCGGGACACCGGTACGGGGGCGGCGGGCGAGCTGCCCGGCTTCCCCTGCCACGACAAGGTGCAGGACGGCCGCCACTACGCCGGTTACGTGCAGACCAGCACGGACGTGGTGGGCGAGGGCGCGAACGGTCCCCAAGTCACCGAGATCCAGTGCCTGTTGCGGCGCCAGCGGGTGGACACCGGCACGGTCAACGGTCACTTCGGGCGGCGCACCGCGGACGCCGTCAAGGCCTACCAGAGGACCCACCGCCTCCCGGCGGACGGTGTGGTGGGCAAGGACACCTGGGTGCGGTTGCGCGCGTGAGCCGCCTGACCGACGACCCGGCCAATCCGGCCGGCCACCCGGAATGTCCCTCGTGTGAGGGAGCAGGATTCGGTCAGCCCGCGCGGGGGCAGCCGGGGGAACCGGAGCAGCCGTGGCCCGAACCCACCCGCAGCCGACTGGAGCTGGCCGTCTGGACCGCGCTGGCCGCGGGCGCGGTGGCCCTCGCCGTGGGCGCCGTGCTGCTCCTCGTCGGCGCGGTGCCCAACTCCACCGCCACCGAGGTCGCGCCGCCGTTCTGCCAGGGCCGCAGCTGCGCCGGTCTGGACCCGGACGTCACGCTGTGCGCCGACGACGCGGTGACCACGGCGTCCGCGTGGCTCGCCGGGCGCGAGGTCGACCTGCGGGTCAGCACCCGCTGCCGGGCCGCCTGGGCGCTGCTGCGCGATCCCCGGGCGAGCGACGCCATCGAGGTGCGCGGCGCGCACGGCGACGTACGGTGGCAGAACGCCCAGGGCACCGGGGTACGGGCGTTCACCCCGATGATCCCGGACACGCGCGGCGAGGCCGTGGAAGCCTGCCTCGCCGCCCGCGACGGACGGGTCTGCGCGCACCCCGAAGCACACCCGGACGAAGGACACCCGTAAGCGGTGACCCGGGCCACACCCTCCCGAGGGCTCGACGCGCCCTAGGTCCGATAGCCTGACGGCGGATCTCTCGGCGTCGAGACATCGGCAGTCACCGGCGCCGGACCATCCCGAAACAACAGGGGCCGGGGCGCCCAAAAAACACAGCGCAGGAGATCGCAATGACCCGCACTCCCGTCAACGTCACTGTCACCGGTGCGGCTGGCCAGATCGGCTACGCACTGCTTTTCCGCATCGCGTCCGGGCAGCTCCTCGGCGCCGACGTTCCGGTCAAGCTGCGCCTGCTGGAGATCACGCCGGCCCTGAAGGCAGCCGAGGGCACCGCCATGGAGCTGGACGACTGCGCCTTCCCGCTGCTCAAGGGCATCGACATCTCCGATGACCCCAACGTGGCCTTCGACGGTGCCAACGTGGCCCTGCTGGTCGGCGCCCGCCCCCGCACCAAGGGCATGGAGCGCGGCGACCTGCTGGAGGCCAACGGCGGCATCTTCAAGCCGCAGGGCAAGGCGATCAACGACCACGCCGCCGACGACATCAAGGTCCTGGTGGTCGGCAACCCGGCCAACACCAACGCCCTGATCGCCCAGGCCGCCGCCCCCGACGTACCGGCCGAGCGCTTCACCGCGATGACCCGCCTGGACCACAACCGCGCGATCACCCAGCTCGCGAAGAAGACCGGCGTCGCCGTCTCCGAGATCCGCAAGCTGACGATCTGGGGCAACCACTCCGCCACCCAGTACCCGGACATCTTCCACGCCGAGGTCGCGGGCAAGAACGCCGCCGAGGTCGTGAACGACGAGAAGTGGCTGGCCGAGGAGTTCATCCCGACCGTCGCCAAGCGCGGCGCCGCCATCATCGAGGCCCGTGGCGCCTCGTCGGCCGCCTCCGCCGCCAACGCCGCCATCGACCACGTTCACACCTGGGTCAACGGCACGAAGGAGGGCGACTGGACCTCCATGGGCATCGTCTCCGACGGCTCCTACGGTGTTCCGGAGGGCCTGATCTCCTCCTTCCCGGTCACCACCAAGGACGGCAAGTTCGAGATCGTCCAGGGCCTGGAGATCAACGAGTTCTCCCGCACCCGCATCGACGCCTCCGTCAAGGAGCTTGAGGAGGAGCGCGAGGCCGTCCGCGCCCTCGGCCTCATCTGAGCCCGCAGACACCAACTGGGCCCCGCCGTCGGCACGTTGCCGGTGGCGGGGCCCAGTGATTTGTTCAGTCGCGGGGGAACTCGGCGGTGGTAAGGGTCAGTCCGATGACGGTGTCGGTGAGGTCGACGGGCACGCCGAAGGCGGCGGTGAGTTCGCTGAGGTAGGCGCCGTCCTTGGGCTGGGTGAAGAGGTGGCACGTGCCAGGACACGAGGCCCTTTGTCAGCGGGCTGACAGTGGCCGGAACGGCTTGTCAGTGGGTTGTCAGGCGGAATGGCCAGGATCGGTGGCAACGCCAGGCATCACGTCTCGCGTCGAACCGGATAGATCCCACCTGATGTCGAGGAGCCACAGATGGAGAACGTCAATGTCCTTATCTCCGGAGCAAGCGTCGGTGGCCCCGCCCTGGCGTACTTCCTGAACCGGTACGGCTTCAACGTCACCGTCGTCGAGCGGGCGCCCCACCTACGTCCCGGCGGGCAGGCGATCGACGTGCGGGCCGCCGCGCTCGATGTCCTTGAGCGGATGGGCGTCCTGGAGGAGGCGCGCCGTCTCAAGACCGACGTGCGCGGCATGTCCATCGTGGACAGCACCGGCAAGGAGCTGTACCGCACCACCGAACACACCTTCACCGGCGGTCCTATCGCCAACTCCGATATCGAGATCGTCCGCGACGACCTGTCCCGTCTGATCTACGAGGCGACCGGCGACGGCGTCGAGTACCTGTTCAACGACTCGATCACCAGCATCACCCAGGACGAGCACACCGCCCACGTCACCTTCGAGAACAGCGCACCGCGCGACTTCGACATCGTCGTCGGCGCGGACGGACTGCACTCCAACGTCCGCAAGCTGGTCTTCGGCCCCGAGTCGCGGTTCTTCCGCTACCTCGGCTCCTACCTGGCCGTGTTCACCGCTCCCAACTTCCTTGGCCTGGACCACTGGCAGGTCTTCCACCGACTCGGCGGCATCATGATGAGCCTCCGCGACAACAGCGAACTCCGTGTCTACATGGGCTTCGAGTCCAAGGAACCCATCGACTACGACTTCCGCGACCTCACCGCGCAGAAGCGGCTGATCGCCGAGCAGATGGCCAATGTCGGCTGGGAGTTCCCCAACGCGCTCAAGTACATGTGGGACGCCCCCGACTTCCACTTCGACTCCATGAGCCAGATCCGCATGGACAGTTGGTCCAACGGCCGGGTCGTACTGCTCGGCGACGCCGGGTACTGCGGCTCGCCCATGTCCGGTCAGGGCACGAGCATGGCGCTGATCGGCGCGTACGTCCTCGCGGGCGAGCTCAAGGCGGCGGGCGGCGACCACGTCGCGGCGTTCGCCGCCTACGAGGACGAGCTACGCGGCTTCGTGGAGCGGAACCAGGGCATCGCCCTGGAGAACGCCGAACAGCGCGCCGCGGCGGAGGAGGCCTTCGCCGGGATGTCCGAGGAGGAGATAGCCCAAGCGATGGGCGACAGCGGGGACCACGAGGAGTTCCGCGACGTGGTGACGTCGTACTCCCTCAAGACGTACTGACGGGAAGTGGCCGCCCCCCGCGTGGGGGCGGCCACTTCACCGTGTTCAGACGACGGTGGGGTACGCGCGGGCGAACTCCACGAAGGCGGACCACTGTTCGGGGGTGAAGTCCAGAACGGGACCGGCTTTGTCCTTGGAGTCCCGGACGTGGACGGTGGCGGGGTGCGCGGCGACCTCGATGCACTGGCCGCCTTCGCCCCCGCTGTGGCTGGACTTCCGCCAGTCGTAGGCGACTTCGACGCACTCGCCGCCGCCTCCGCCGCTGTAGCTGGATTTGAACCAAACGAGCTCGTTCATGTCGCTCCCGTTGCCAACTGCTTGATAAAGCTGACCGATTCATCAGGTGTAAGGGCCTGGCTTCGCAGGATCGCATACCGTTGCGCGATCTTGCTGACGGTTGGGCGGTCAGTGATCAGGCGGCCGGTGTTCTGGACTTCCAGGTACGCGCGCATTTCCTGGTCGGGTGGTTCGACCAGCAACAACGGTCCTTCGAGTCCGGCGTGCCCTGTGCGTTCGGTAGGCATCACCTGGAGTTCGACGTGCCGCATCTGAGCAACTTCCACCAAGCGCTCCAACTGTTCGCGCATGACCCGTTCGCCACCGATGGGGCGTTGTAGCAGTACCTCTTCGAGGACGAAGCTGAGGGATGGAGCTGGCACGCGAGTCAGGAGTCTCTGTCGGGCCATTCGGGCAGCGACTCGAACCTCGATCTCACCGTCGTCCAGGGCCGGGCGGTGTTCTTCGTGTACGGCACGTGCGTAGGCCTCGGTCTGCAGCAGGCCGTTGATGAGCTGGCAGTCGTATGCGCATCGAGCGACAGCCTCCGCTTCCACATCCGCGAACGGCTGGAACCAGGACGGGTGCGGCTCCTTCAGCAACTCGTCCGCCACCGACGTGAAGACCCCCGGCACCTTGAACAACTCCTCGAACCGAACGAGAAGGTCGGGCTTCGGGGTCCTTCGTCCCGACTCGATACTGCGGATCTGGGACTCCGAGTACCCGACCTTCTTACCGAGTTGAGCCTGGGTGAGCCCGGCTCGTAGCCGTAGGGCCTTGACCTGGGTGCCGATGATCCGCAAGCTCACAGGTGTGTTGCCGTCGCTCATCACGATTCTCCCCTCATCGATGAGCACGAAGCGCGCACCGCGCAACCACCGCACAGATCCACCGCACAGCGCGTCAGCGGCCCCGTACCCTGCGTGGATCTCGAAACCGTAGCCCTGACCAGGGCAGCCTCGGGGCATGAACGCTGAAAGCCCACCCGATCGAATGCCGGTTCCCCTGCCGGGAGTTGGCGGAGAGAGGACGTTTACAGACGCGGCGCCGGTGGACGTGCAGACAATCGCCATGACCGTGCACACGGTCCTGGGCGACCGCGCCGCCTACCCCCGGTACGAGGAGGTCGAGGAACTCGTCCTGTGCCTGCGTGGGCACATCATGCTGCTGATCCCCGAGGTGGAGACGCTGGCATGCGCGCAGCCGAAGGACGACCTGTGCCGCACGCTGGCGCTGGCCGGAATCGCGGAGGCCCGGCGGAAGTTGCGCGGCGACACCGGGACGGGACTGGCGTCCGCCGTCCTGCACGCACAGCAACTGGCGCGAGCCTGCCAGGCGTTGCTGCTGCACCACAAACGCCTGACGGCGTAGCGCCGAAAAAAATCATGGACACGGGTGTCATACGAGGGCGCCCCCTCGCTCGTGTAGCTGGTGAAGGTCACAGCAGCACCGAGACCAAGGGGGAAAACAATGGCATCCGTGCTCATTCGGAAGACCGCGGCGCTGGCCGCCGGCGTGGCCGCCGTGGCGGGCCTCGGCTTCGTCGCACCGGCCGCCCAGGCCGTCCCGCGGCACCACGCCGTGGTGGCACACCACAGCGACCAGGCCCCGGCCGGATGGATCGACCGCGGCAAGTACTGGACGTTCGACGGCTGCAACAGCGACGGCCAGCAGGGCGTCCAGCGCGGTGCGTGGGACCAGTACCAGTGCGCCAACGGAAGTGTCTTCTGGAACCTGTGGACCAACCGCTGAACCATCCCTCCGAAGGGGCGGCCGGGGAGTACGTGACGGGGGCTCCGGCCGCCCCGGCAGGATCGGCCGCCGCGCAATGGCGGAAAGGTGACTAGCGTCACTCTTTTCAAGAAAACACGCATACGTATGCGCCTTCCGGTTAGGGGTTCGCTGCTGGTCAGCCAGCTTGTGCAAATCGGACATTGGAAGGCAGAACAGACGTGTCGGCAGTCGAGACCATTCATGTGAACGGGGCGTGGCAGGCCGCCGCGTCCGGCGCGCAGCGGGAGGTCCTCGACCCCGCAGACGCGAAGACGCTGGCCTTGGTGGCCGAGGGCGGCGTCGCCGACACGGACGCGGCGGTGGCCGCGGCCCGCCGGGCGTTCGACGAGGGGGCCTGGCCGCGGACGCCGGTCGCCGAGCGGGCCGCGCTGCTGCGCCGGGTCGCCGACCTGCTCCAGCGGGACCGCGAGGCGATCGCGCTGACCGAGAGCCGGGACACCGGGAAGACCCTGGAAGAGGGCCGCGTCGACGTGGACGACGTGACCAACGCGTTCCGCTACTTCGCCGACCTGGTGATGAACGAGAGCGGCGGCCGTGTGGTGGACGCGGGATCGCCCGACGTGCACAGCGTGGTCGTCTACGAGCCGGTCGGCGTGTGCGCGATGATCACGCCCTGGAACTACCCGCTGCTCCAGGCCAGTTGGAAGATCGCTCCGGCGCTGGCGGCGGGCAACACCTTCGTCATCAAGCCCAGCGAGGTCACCCCGCTGTCCACCGTGCACCTGATGAAGCTGCTGGTGGAGGCAGGGCTTCCGGCCGGAGTCGGCAACGTGGTCACCGGCTCCGGCGACCCGGTGGGCGCCCGGCTGGCCGAGCACCCGGACGTGGACCTGGTCTCGTTCACCGGCGGTCTGGCCAGCGGCACCAAGGTGATGGAGGCCGCCGCGGCCAGCGTGAAGAAGGTCGCGCTTGAGCTGGGCGGCAAGAACCCGAACGTGGTCTTCGCCGACGCCTGCGCCACCGAGGAGGGCTTCGACACCGCCGTCGACCAGGCGCTGAACGCGGCCTTCATCCACAGCGGCCAGGTCTGCTCGGCCGGTGCCCGGCTGATCATCGAGGACTCGGTGCGCGACCGCTTCGTCGCCGAACTCGCCCGCCGCGCCGAGCGGATCAAGCTCGGCCGGGGCACCGAGCCGGGCGTCGAGTGCGGCCCGCTGGTGTCCGCGGCCCAACTCGCCAAGACGGAACGCTACGTCGCGGCGGCGCTCGCCGAGGGCGCCAGCCTGCGCTGCGGTGGCTCCCGCCCCGAGCCCAGCCAGATCCGCCCGGCCACCGGCTACTTCTACTCGCCGACCGTCCTCGACCACTGCCATGGCGAGATGAGCGTGGTCCGCGAGGAGACCTTCGGGCCGATCCTCACAGTGGAGACCTTCCACACCGAGGACGAGGCGGTGGCGCTGGCCAACGACACCGAGTACGGCCTGGCGGGCGCGGTGTGGACCACCGACGCGGGCCGCGCCCGGCGGGTCGCCGGACGGCTGCGGCACGGAACGGTGTGGATCAACGACTACCACCCGTACCTCCCGCAGGCCGAGTGGGGCGGCTTCGGCAAGTCCGGCATCGGTCGCGAACTCGGCCCGTCCGGGCTGAACGAGTACCGCGAGCCCAAGCACATCTACCAGAACCTGGCGCCGCGCCCGGTCCGCTGGTTCGGCGGCTGACCGCCGAACCGTTCCAAAGGGCCCGAGTTCACGCACCACCGCACCAGAGGAGCAGTACCCCCATGCCCGTGAATGACCACGTTTACGACTATGTCGTGATCGGCGGCGGCACCGCAGGATCCGTCATCGCCTCCCGGCTCACCGAGGACCCCTCGGTCCAGGTCGCGGTGATCGAGGGCGGGCCGTCCGACGTCGACCGCGAGGACGTGCTCACGCTGCGCCGCTGGCTGGGACTGCTCGGCGGCGACCTGGACTACGACTACCCGACCACCGAGCAGCCGCGCGGCAACTCGCACATCCGGCACAGCCGCGCCCGGGTGCTCGGCGGCTGCTCCTCGCACAACACGCTGATCAGCTTCAAGCCGCTGCCGTCCGACTGGGACGAGTGGGCGCAGGCCGGTGCCGAGGGCTGGGACGCGGCGGCCATGGACCCGTACTTCGACCGGCTGCGGAACAACATCGTGGCGGTGGACGAGAAGGACCGGAACGCCATCGCCCGTGACTTCATCGACGCCGCCCAGGCGGCGATCGGCGTGCCGCGCGTCGAGGGCTTCAACCGCAAGCCGTTCCACGAGGGCGTCGGCTTCTTCGACCTGGCGTACCACCCGGAGAACAACAGGCGGTCCTCCGCGTCGGTCGCCTACCTGCACCCCTTCCTCGACCGAGGCAACCTCCACCTGATGCTGGAGACCTGGGCGTACAAGCTGGAACTGGACGCCGACAAGCGGGCCACCGGTGTGCGGGTGCGCACCAAGGACGGCGAGGAGATCCTCGTCCGGGCCGCCCGCGAGGTGCTGGTGTGCGCGGGCGCGGTGGACACCCCGCGGCTGCTGATGCACTCCGGCATAGGCCCGAAGCAGGACGTTGAGGCGCTGGGCATACCCGTGGTGCACGACCTGCCGGGCGTCGGCGAGAACCTGCTGGACCACCCCGAGTCGGTGATCGTCTGGGAGACCGACGGGCCGATCCCGGACAACTCCGCGATGGACTCCGACGCGGGCCTGTTCGTCCGCCGGGACCCGGACTCCAAGGGCCCCGACCTGATGTTCCACTTCTACCAGATCCCGTTCACCGACAACCCCGAGCGCCTCGGCTACGAAAAGCCCCCGCACGGGGTGTCGATGACCCCCAACATCCCCAAGCCGCGCAGCCGCGGCCGTCTCTACCTGACCAGCGCGGACCCGTCGGTCAAGCCCGCCTTGGACTTCAGGTACTTCACCGACCCCGAGGACTACGACGGACGCACCCTGGTCGACGGCATCCGCATCGCCCGGGAGATCGCCAGGACCGAGCCGCTGGCCAGCTGGCTCAAGCGCGAGGTCTGCCCGGGTCCCGAGGTCACCTCGGACCAGGACATCTCCGAGTACGCCCGCAAGGTCGCGCACACCGTCTACCACCCGGCGGGCACCTGCAAGATGGGCGCCGACGACGACGAACTCGCCGTCGTCGACCCGCAGTTGAGGATCCGAGGCCTGAACGGCGTCCGTATCGCGGATGCGTCCGTCTTCCCGACGATGCCCGCGGTGAACCCGATGATCGGCGTGCTGATGGTGGGGGAGAAGGCCGCCGAACTGCTCGGCGCGACCACGACCCGAGGCGGTGATGCCCGATGAGCGACTCCACGAACCCGGTGTTCGCCGTCCGCAACCTGTGGAAGGTCTTCGGCCCCAAGGCCGACCGGATCCCCGGATCCCCCGAAGCCGACCTGAGCGGCGAGGACCTGCGGCAGCGCACCGGCTGCACGGTCGCGGTACGGGACGTCTCCTTCGACGTGCGCAAGGGCGAGGTCTTCGTCGTCATGGGCCTGTCCGGCTCCGGCAAGTCCACCCTGGTGCGCTGTCTGACCCGGCTGATCGAGCCGACCTCCGGCGGGATCGCCATCGACGGCGAGGACGTGCGCGGCATGGACACCGCCCGGCTGCGCGAGCTGCGCCGCCACCGCGCGGCCATGGTCTTCCAGCACTTCGGCCTGCTGCCGCACCGCTCGGTGCTGGACAACGTCGCCTACGGCCTGGAGATCCAGGGCGCGGGCAAGGCGGAACGGCGGGCCAAGGCCGGCGAGATAGTGGAGAAGGTCGGCCTGGCGGGCCTTGAGGGCCGACGCCCCGGCCAGCTCTCCGGTGGCCAGCAGCAGCGCGTCGGGCTCGCCCGGGCGCTCGCCGTCGACCCCGAAGTGCTGCTGTTCGACGAGCCGTTCAGCGCGCTCGACCCGCTGATCCGCCGGGACATGCAGGAGGAGGTCGTCCGCCTGCACCGGGAGGAGGGCCGTACGATGGTCTTCATCACCCACGACCTGTCCGAGGCGCTGCGGCTCGGCGACCGGATCGCGCTGATGCGCGCCGGCCGGATCGTGCAGTGCGGCACCCCGGAGGAGATCGTCGGCTCCCCGGCCGACGAGTACGTGCGCGACTTCGTCCGGGACGTGCCGCGCGAGCAGGTCCTCACGGTGCGCCGCGCGATGCGGCCCGCCGTGGGCGGTGAGGCCGACAGCGGTCCCGCGGTGGCCCCAACGACCCTGGTCAGCGAGGCGATCGAGGCGGTGGCCAGGACCGGCGGTCCGGTCCGGGTGGTCGAGGGCGCGCGCTGCCTCGGGGTCGTGGACCACCAGGTGCTGCTGGCGGTGGTGGCGGGGGTTGAGAGCGCCGGTTCGGGTGCGCCGACTGAGAAGGCCGTCGCGTGAGTGCTGTGAGTACGGCCGCGGCCAAGCCCGTCGGCGGTTCCGTCCGGGAGTTGGTGGCACGGCGGCGTGGGCTCGCCAAGCTGGTGCTGCTCGCCGTTGTCGCGGCGGTCGTGGTGCCGCTGGTGGACTCGCGCTGGGGCAGCGGCAGTTGGCCCGCCGCGCTGACCGTCGACCCGTCGGGTTCGCTGGGCAAGGCCAGCAACTGGATCATCGACAACCGGGACAGCAGCCCGGTCTTCCTCTACTTCTTCGGCTACGTCAGCTACGGCGTGGGCTACGCCGTACGCGGTGTCTACCTCCTGTTGCTGGCCCTCGGCTGGACCGGGGTGACCGCCGCGGCGACGCTGCTGGCCTGGCGGTTCGCCGGGCGGCGGGTCGCGCTCACCGCGCTGGTCTCGCTGCTGGCCTGCGGGGCGCTCGGCATGTGGGTGCCGACCATGCAGACGCTGGCGCTGATGGTGGTGGCCGTGCTCGCCTCGGTCGCCGTGGGCGCGCTGCTCGGTCTTGCCGCCGGGCTGTCGGACCGGATGTTCCGGGTGCTGCGGCCGGTGTTGGACACCATGCAGGTGCTCCCCGCGTTCGCCTATCTGCTGCCGTTCGTCTGGGTCTTCGGCATCGGCGTGCCGCCCGCGGTGCTGGCCACCGTGGTCTACGCGGCCCCGCCGATGGCCCGGCTCACCGCGCTCGGGCTGCGCGGCGCCGACTCCGGCGTGCTGGAGGCGGTCACCTCGCTGGGGGCTACCGGGCGGCAGCGGCTGCTGACCGCGCGGCTGCCGCTGGCCCGCGGGCAGCTGCTGCTGGGCGTCAACCAGACGATCATGATGGCGCTGTCGATGGCCGTGATCGCCTCGGTGATCGGCGCGGGCGGCCTCGGCGACCGCGTCTACCAGGCGCTGTCCACCGTCGACGTCGGCAACGCGCTGGCCGCGGGCATCCCGATCGTGCTGCTCGCCGTCGTGCTCGACCGCACGACTGCGGCCGCCGGGGCGCGGATCGGATCCGATCGCGAGCGGTTCGGGCGCGGCTGGGTCGTGTGGAGCGTGCTCGCCGCGGCGATCGCCGGGTGCGCGCTCGTCGGACGGTTGCTCGACTCGGCTTCCTGGCCGGGGAGTTGGACGGTCAGCATCGCGGCACCGGTCAACAGCGTCGTCGGCTGGATCACCGGGCACCTCAACACCGGCGTTCCGGTGATCGGCGGGACCGCCGACTGGGCGGCCGGGTTCACCACCTGGGTCCTCGACCCGCTGCGCGACGGCCTTCAGGGTCTGCCGTGGTGGTCGGTGCTGCTGGTCGTGGGCGCGCTGGCCTGGCTGATCGGTACCTGGCGCACGGCGCTCACCGCCGTGCTGGCGATGGCGGCGATCGGCGTGCTCGGGGTGTGGAGCGTCTCGCTGGACACCCTCTCGCAGGTGCTGGCCGCGCTGGCGGTGACGCTCGTCGTCGGCATCGTGATCGGCATCGCGGCGGCGCGCAGCCGTCGGTTCGAAGCGCTGCTCCGGCCGGTGCTGGACGTCTTCCAGACCATGCCGCAGTTCGTCTATCTGATCCCGGTCGTCGCGCTGTTCGGCGCGGGCCGGGCCGCGGGCGCGGCGGCGGCCGTGGCGTACGCGGTACCGGCGGTCGTGCGGATCACCACGCAGGGCCTGCGGCAGGTGGACCCCGGGGCGATGGAGGCCGCGCGGTCGCTGGGCGCGACCGGAGGCCAGCAGGTACGGCAGGTGCAACTGCCGCTCGCCCGGCCCGCGTTGCTGCTCGCGGTCAACCAGGGGGTGGTGCTGGTACTGGCGGTGGTCGTCATCGCGGGCATGATCGGCGGCGGTGCGCTCGGCTACAACGTGGTCTTCGGGCTCGCCCAGGGCGATCTGGCCACCGGGTTGATCGGCGGTACGGCGATCGTGTGCCTCGGGCTGATGTTGGACCGGGTGACGCAGCCGGTCGCCTCCGCGAAGGGACGGTGATGGTGATCATGCGTAGGAAGTTGCTGGGCGCGCTGCTCGCGGGTGGCGTGCTGGTCACCGCCACGGGCTGCGGTGCGGCCGACATGACCAAGCAGACCTCGCCGTACGCGAACGCCTCCGGTGCGAAGACGGTGACCCTGTCCGTGCAGTCGTGGGTGGGCTCGCAGGCCAACGTGGCGGTCGCCCAGTACCTGCTGGAGCACGAGCTGGGGTACCGGGTGGACACCGTCCAGGTGGACGAGGTGCCCGCGTGGGACGCGCTCAGCCAGGACCGCGTGGACGCGCTCCTGGAGGACTGGGGGCACCCCGACCAGGAGAAGCGGTACGTCCAGGAGAAGAAGACCATCGTCTCCGCCGGGGGCGAGGGGGTCACCGGGCACATCGGCTGGTGGGTGCCGAAGTATCTCGCCGACGAGCATCCGGACATCCTCGACTGGCGGAACCTCGACAAGTACGCGGATCTGATGCGGACCGCGGAGAGCGGCAACAAGGGGCAGTTGCTTGACGGTTCGCCGTCCTACGTCACCAACGACAAGGCGCTGGTGAAGAACCTCCACCTCAACTACCAGCCGGTGTTCGCCGGTTCCGAGGCGGCGCAGATCACCCAGATCAAGCAGTTCGCCAAGGACAGGAAGCCGTTCCTGACGTACTGGTACACGCCGCAGTGGCTGTTCAACGAAGTGCCGATGGTGGAGGTGAAACTCCCGCCGCACACGGACGCCTGTGGCGCCAAGGCACCCGCGGACATCGACTGCGCCTACCCCACGACTCCGTTGCAGAAGTACCTGAACGCGAACTTCGCCAAGCACGGGGGGAAGGCTGCTCAGTTCCTGAAGAACTTCCACTGGACGAAGGACGAGCAGAACGAGGTCTCGCAGATGATCGCGGAGCAGAAGCTGTCGCCGGAGGCGGCGGCGAAGCGGTGGGTTGACGCCCATCCGGACGTGTGGCGGGCCTGGTTGCCCAAGTAGTTCTTCCCACCCGCCCACCCGTTTTGCCTGGGTGGGCGGGCGGAAACTACGGCGCCAGCGTGGTGCAGAGGGCGTCGAGCGCGCCGGCGAAGGCGTGTTCCGGGGGGGTGCCGTATCCCACGACCAGCGCGGGGCGCTGGCCCGTCGCGCCGTACATCCGCATGCCCGTCACCGCCAGGCCCAGTTGCGCCGCGCGCTTGATGAGGTCCGCCTCCGGCGGGTAGCCGTCAGGCAGTTCGATGACCGCGTGCAGTCCGGCAGCGATGCCGGAGACCCGTACCCCAGGCGCCCGCGCCGCCAGCGCGGTGACGAGGCGGTCCCGCCGCAGCCGGTACCGCGACCGCATCCGCCGCACATGCCGGTCGTACGCGCCGCCGGCGATCAGCTCCGCCAACGTCAACTGATCGACGACCGGTGACTGCCGGTCGGCGAGCCGCTTCTGCCGCACCAGTGGCTCCATGAGCCGCTGGGGCAACACCAGCCACGCAAGCCGAACCCCCGGCGCCAGGCTCTTGCTCGCGGTCCCCGCATACACGACATTGGCCGGATCAAGCCCCTGGAGCGCTCCGACCGGCTGCCGGTCGTACCGGAACTCCCCGTCGTAGTCGTCCTCGACCACCACGCCCCCGCTGGCATGCGCCCACGCCACCGCCGCCGTACGCCGCTCCGGCGAGAGCGCCACCCCGGAGGGGAACTGGTGCGCGGGCGTCAGCAGCACCGCCTCCGCGGCCAGCGAGGACAGCGTGCCGACGTCGGCGCCGTACTCGTCCACCGGCAGTTCCACGGTGGCGAGACCGGACTCCCGCAGCACGGTGCGGGTGTCGGGGAACCCCAGCGCCTCCACGGCGATCCGCCGCCCGCCGAGTTCCGTGAGCGCCCTGCCCAGCAGGCCGATGGCCTGCACATAGCCCGTGCAGACCAGGATCAGGTCCGGGTTCGCCCGTACTCCCCGCACCCGGGAGAGGTACTCCGCGAGCGCCTCCCGCAGTTCCACCCGGCCGCGCGGATCGGTGTAGCCGAAGGCGTCGTGCGGCGCCTTGGCCATCGCCTGCCGGGTGGCGGCGACCCACGCGGTGCGCGGGAAGGACGACAGGTCGGGCGAGCCGGGCCGCAGGTCGTACGGCAGGTGGTCACCGGCGGCCAGCCCCGGGAACGCCAGCGCGACCGATGTCGACACCGGCTTCTGCGGGCGGGCGCCCGGCGCCACCCGGGTCCCGGAGCCCTGGCGTGCCGTCAACCACCCTTCGGCGACCAGCTGTCCGTACGCGTCGGCGACGGTGTTGCGGGCCAGGCCGAGGTCCCGGGCGAGGGCTCTGGACGAGGGCAGTCTGGTGCCCGGCGCGAGGCGTCCGTCGCGTACCGCGTTGCGCAGCGCGGATTCCAGGCCGCTGCGCAGCCCACCGCCAGAGCGAAGTTCCAAATGCAGGTCAAGTCCATGACCAGAGGGGTCTGAATCGCTCGTACCGCTGTCATGCTGCCTGCCACACCGGTCAGAACCGTGCGGTTGAATGGCCCGTTCAAACACATCACAAGTGGACCATGCGCGCATACCAGTGCGCACCTACGGTGGATGTCATGACGACAACGGTGAACCCCGCAGAAGCCCTGGTCCCGGCCCCCACCCAGCGGATCGCGCTGGCGAAGCTCATGCCCGACTTCTACAAGGCGATGGTCGCGCTCGACCGCGCCGCGTCGGACGGGCTCGACCCGGACATCAGGGAACTGATCAAGATCCGCGCCTCGCAGCTGAACGGCTGTGCGTACTGCCTCGACATGCACACCCGTGACGCGCGGAGCCAGGGGATGTCGGAGCAGAAGGTGTTCGGCGTGCAGGTCTGGCGGGAGACGCCGTTCTTCACCGCCCGCGAGCGCGCCGCTCTCGCGCTGACGGAGGCCATCACCCACCTGGGCGAGCACGGCGTCCCCGACGAGGTCTACGACGAGGCGGCGAAGGTCTTCGACGAGCAGGAGCTGAGCCGGGTGATGGGCATGGCCATCGTCATCAACGCCTGGAACCGCATCGGTGTGGCGTCCCGCCTGTCCCCGGCCCACCGCCACGCGTAGCCCGGCCCCCACGGCGGCGGGGGCCATGCCCCGCCGCGCCGTGGCGGGACATGGGCACGCCGGGTGTCAGGCGGACCGGGTCCGCCTGCGTACGGCGACGGTGCCGCCCACCGCCACCAGTGCCAGGGCCGCGCCCGAGCCGCCCAGCAGCGCCGGATCGGGACCCGCGGAAGGACGCGCCGGGGCGGCGAGGCCGTAGCCCCCGGCGAGGCCCTTGCGGTCGTAGGCCGACCCCGGCAGCTTGTCGGCGTACCGGCCGTGCACCAGCTGCTGGTACGCGCCGAGCGACATCGTCCGCTTGCCGCCGAAGGCGGCGACCGCCTCCTGGTTGAGCGGTTGGACACTGCCGCCCTTGAGGCGGTACCAGGCGTGGATCTGCGGCTCGGTGAAGACCGTTGAGTCCGCCGTGGCCTGGTCGGCGTAGCCGATGTCACCACCGCCGTCGCGCACTCCGGCCAGTTGCCAGGCGGTGCCCCTGGGCCCGGCGGACAGCAGCACGGTGGCCTGGTGACCGCCCGCCCCGCGCACCAGTGCGGCCAGATACGACAGCCGCAGCGCACCCGCCGCGGTCGGGCGGGCCTTCCCGGTGACGAAGCCGGGCGTGATCTCGTACAGCGCGACCGGGTCGTTGACGCTGAACGTCTGCTGGTTGTCGCGCGCTCCCGCGTTCATCGGCGCGTCCTGCTGGCCGCCGTCGGCGCCGACGTTCGCCGTGGCGCTGAGGAACCGGGAGACGGTGTCGTGAACCCGCGCCGACCGCAACACCTGGCGCGCGCCCTGGTAGTTCGGAACGCCCGCGGGGCCGTCGGCGGCCTGGGCCTGGGGGCATACGGCGAGCAGAAGCGCCGTCACGGAGAGTGAAGCGAGGGACAGGTCGCGGGCCAGTCGTGGAATTCTTCTTCTTTTACCGTCACTGTTGTGCATTTGCCGCCCGCCTTTAGCTGTAGATCCCGACACGGCTATGAGTCCACTGGAACGACGAGTTGCTCACGTAGTCGTTGTAGTTCCACCACGTGTAGGTCTGGGTGGACGGCCAGGGATCGCCGACCGCGATCATTTGCGACGACGGGTCGTATCCGTAGACGACGTTCATGTGGCCACCGCCGGAACGCCAGCCGATACGGACGGCGAACGGCCGTCCGCTGGTTATCTCCTTGCCGGTTTCGGAGAAGGACGCACTGCGGTAGAGGTCGTAACCGGTGCTGGTGAAACCCATGTTGGACCAGGCGTTGGCCATGTCGTCCAGCGTCGCCGGCTGGTCATCGCAACTGAGGTTGCCGTTCTGGGCGGCCAGGCGGCAGAAGTCGTTCTGGCTGTACTGGGTGTAGCCCCAGTAGTCCGCGATGGTCAGGCCGGAGGCGTCCCAGCACCACTCGTCCTGGACCTGCTTCTGCATCGCGATGTTCAGGGTGACCCGCACGTCGGGCCGCGACGAGCAGACGGGCAGGTTGTCGGTGTTCTCCGAGATGAACGCGTCGGCTATGTAGAAGGACCCCGGTGCGGACCAGATCCAGCGGGCGTCGTTCTCCACCGTGTCGCCCTGTACCTGGCAGGTCATGGAGACGGTGCCGCCCACGGTGGCCTGACCGACTATCTGCGCGGAAAGGCGCGGCGCCTGGCGTTCGTTGATGGTGCGGTAATTGCCCTGGCCGCCGACGACGGTACCGGTCGGGGAATCGGCCTGGGCGCGGCCGCCGCCGCTGAGCAGAAGTACGGCGGCGAGCGCGGATGCCGCGACCGCCGCCAATGCTCTGCCCGGCAGGGAGAAGCGGGAAGCGTGCATGGAAGGACTCTTTCGGGCGTGGGGGAAGACACGCGCACGCCAAACGGCAGGAAACGGCGTGCGACGCGTACCTGTGCCGGGCGGACCAACTCGCCGCCCCGCGCGGGGAATTACTACAGCACCCGAACACCGCGAGGCAATGACTCTCCGTCAATATCCGTGAAATGAAGGGGAGTAGTCGCAGGCTGTGACGAACGCAGTCGCGGCCCCGAACCCCAGGCCAGGGGATTCGGGGCCGCGACTGCGGACGTTGTCTGTGTTCTGTCTGTTGGTTACTGGCGGTAGTACTCGACGGACCGTCTCAGGATTCCGCGCCGACCTTCGTCGCCGACGTGTCGGCCGCTGGTTCCGCGCCGCCTTCGCCGAAGCGGGCCAGTGCGAGCGCGCCGAGCACGGCGAGCGCGTAGCCCGCGACGGCCAGGCCGCCCAGGCCCGCCCGGGTGCGGTCGCCCAGGGCGAGCACGCCGACCAGCGCCGGGCCGATCGTCTCGCCGATCACCATGCCCGCCGTCGCGACCGTCACGGAACCGCGCTGGAGCGCGGTGGTCAGCAGCATGAACGCCGAGGCTCCGCCGAGCAGCACCGCGTAGGTCGCCGGGTTCGTGAGCATGTCCATGATGTTGAAGTCCGGCACCAGCCGTACCGCCACGGTCACCACGCCGAAGCCGAAGCCCGCGCCGAGACCGAGTGCGGCGGCCCGCACGCGTTCCGGCAGCCATCCGGCGGCCAGGCCCGCCAGCAGTACGAGCGCCGCGGCGGCGAGCACGCCCCAGCGCAGTTCCGGGCTGCCGGAGCTGTGCCCTTCCGCGCCGGAGGCGGCGGCCAGCAGGCCGAGGCCCAGGCAGACGGTGGCTACGGCGCCCCACTCCGCCTTGCCGAGGCGTGCCTTGAGCAGCCGGGAGGCGACCACCGCGGTCACCGCGAGGCTTGCCGCCAGCGCGGCACCGACCGCGTAGATCGGCACGGTACGGAGGGCGACCAGCTCCAGTCCGAACCCCGCGCCGTCCAACGCCAGCCCGACCACGTACCACCACTGCCGCAACGCGCGCACCAGCAGGCGGGGGTCCACCCCCGCGGAGTCCTCCCCGGTAGCGGCCCGCCGCGCCGCGACAGCCTGAAAAACGGAGGCGGTGCCGAAGCAGACCGCCGCCCCCAGCGCACACAACAATCCCAGAACCACGCACTGGACTCTACGCGGCGCCCGAGGGCCTGCCGGGCGGCGCCTGCCACGGTGACGGCACCGCCACCTTCCGCCGCCGCGGCGGGCCCGGTCGTCAGGCCGCCGTTACCGGAAGGATATTTCCGCAGCTACGGCGGTAGCCGTGGGAAGCTGTACGCGATAGATCATCGCTGGTCGGCGGTCCGCGCGAGGCGGGCTTCGCGCGGAGGGCGGAATGGCAGAAGCACTTCAACGGGTACGGCAGGCGTGGGACGAGGTGTGGGACCGGTTCGTCGCGTCCGACCCGGGGCTGATCCGGCTGATGGCCGGACTCCGCACCGTCGCGTCCATCGTGCTGACCCTCGCGGTGCTGGCCGCGTTCCAGATCCCGGTGAGCCTGCTCGTCGCGGGCGCGATGGCGGCCATGGTCGCGACGTTCGCGATCAGCGAGCCGCTGCCCAGGGACCAGGCGGTCACCCTCGCCTGGGGGCTGCCCACCGCGTTCGCCGCTATGTCCCTCGGCGCCCTGCTGAATCGTTACGTCATCATCGGCGACCTGTTCTTCGTGGCGTTGATCTTCGCCGCGGTCTACGTACGCCGGTTCGGCGACCGCGGCACCTCGCTCGGCCTCATCGGCTTCCAGGTCTACTTCGTCTCGCTGTTCGTGCACGCCCGCGTCGCCACGCTGCCGCAGCTTTACGGAACGCTGTTCGCCGCGTTCTGCTGCGCGGCGGTGGCGCGGTTCGTACTGGTACGGGCCACGCCCGAGTCCACGTTGCAGCGGCTGCGCAGGGCGTTCAGAGCGCGTCTGGCCCAAGTGGTGGAAGCACAGATGGCGTTGGTGGGGGAGACCGCACCGGACAAGCTGGACAAGGCGGTTGACGACCTGCGGCGGCAGACGGCCCGCCTGCACGAGTGCGCGCTGATGATCCAGGGGCGGCTGGAGGACGGCACCCGCGACGCCACCTCCGCCGCGCTGCTGCAACGCCGCGTCGCCGACGCCGAGATCGCCGCCGAGCGCCTCGGCGTACTGCTGCTCAAGGCCCGGCACTTCGACAGCGCCGACACCCTCACCCTGCACCTGCCGGACGCCCCCGCACTGGACGCCCCGGCGAAGGCTCCGGTGGAGGACGAGACGACCCGGCGGCTCCGCCGCGACCTCGCCGGACTGCACCTGCTGATCAGCCGCCTCGCCCCGAACGACCGCGGCACCGGCCTCGCCGTGATCCGCAACCGCCTGCTGGACTACCGGGAGGACGAGAACCTGCCGCGCGCCTCGCTCGCCGTACAGGACGCGTTCCGCGGCGTCGGTGAGGCCGCGCGAGCGGTGCTGGGCCTACGGCTGGCACTGGACGGCCCGCAGGACGAGACGGACGACAGCCCGGAGACGACCCGTTCCCGCGAGGAGTTCGACGCCGAGGACGTGGCGATCGTCCGGGAGGAGGAGCCCGAGGAGACGCTGGCCGGGCTGCAACGGCCCACCACCCGGGCGGCCTTCCAGGTCGGTGTCGGCTCGGCGCTGGCCATCGCCGGCGGCGAACTGCTGTCCAGCCAGCGCTGGTACTGGGCGGTGCTGACCTGCTGGGTGGTCTTCCTCAACACCTCCTCGACCGGCGAGATCCTGGTGAAGGGCTACCGGCGGCTGCTGGGCACGGTCATCGGCGTGATCGCCGGTGTGGTGCTCGCCGGACTGGTCGGCCACCACACCTGGACGGCGTTCGCCCTCGTACTGCTCTGCGTGTTCGGCGCGTTCTTCACCGCGCCGCTGTCGTACGTGCTGATGTCGTTCTTCCTCACCGCGATGCTCGGCCTGCTCTACACGCTGCTGAGCACCTACAGCATCGCCGTGCTGGAACTGCGCATCGAGGAGACCGCGTTGGGCGCCGCGTGCGGCATCATCGCCGCGCTGTTCGTCCTGCCGGTGCGCACGCACCACCACACCGACCGGCAGTTGCGGGAGGTGCTCGACAAGCTCGGTGAGGTCAGCTCGGCCGCGGTCGAGCAGCTCAGCGGCGGTCCGGCGGCCGATCTGCTGGACCTGGCACGGGAGTTGGACAGCGCGCTGGACAACCTGCGGCGCTCCACCCGGCCGTTGACGCACCCGATCACCCCGCTGCGGGTGCGCCGCCGTACCGCGCGCTATCTGGTGGCGCTGCTGGAGACCTGCGCGTACCACGCGCGCAGTCTGGCGGCCACCGCCGAACTCGTACCCAGCAGCACCCGGATCGCCGCCGACCCGCGGCTTGAGCGGGCCGGTCGGCGCATCCGGCGCAACATCGACGTGCTCATCGAGCACCTGGAGGACGAGAACGCCACCAGCGAGGTCGAGTCCGGCGCGAGCGTGGCCTCCATGCTGGAGGGGCCGGAGGCGGTCGGGCCGAAGCCCGGTTCCGTGACGTTCCGGGTGCTGCGGCATCTGCAACGGCTGCACGAGGGCGTGGTCGGCCTGGCCCGGCCGCTGGGCGTTCCGGTGGCCGAGACCCGCGACCGGGGAGGCAAGGCGGTTCAGACCCTCCCGAGCGGATCCTGACCACGGGTGCCGTGGTTGCGGCGGGTCTTCTCGCAGGGGCAAGTCCCCAAGTCCCCAAGTCCACAAGCGACCTGAGCAACTCCCCTGGCGCGGCGCCGCCGAGACGGTCGCGGCGGGCCAGGATCCGCCGGAGCGGCGCTACACGTCGAGCACCGTGCGCAGCTGCTCCAGGCCCCAGTCCAGGTCCTCCTTGGAGATCACCAGCGGCGGGGCGATGCGGATCGTGGCGCCGTGCGTGTCCTTGACCAGCACCCCGCGCTCCATCAGCGCCTCCGACACGTCCCGGCCCGAGCCGTGCCCGGGCGCGATGTCCACTCCGGCCCACAGGCCCCGGCCGCGTACCGCCTGCACGGCGCCGCCGCCCACCAGCGCGCCCAGCTCCCGGTGGAGATGGGCGCCCAACTCGGCGGCGCGCTGCTGGAATTCACCGGTCCGCAGCATCGCGATGACCTCCAGGGCCACCGCGCAGGCCAGCGGGTTGCCGCCGAACGTCGAACCGTGCTCGCCCGGCCGGTACACGCCGAGCACCGCGCTCGACGACACCACGGCGGAGACCGGCACCACACCGCCGCCGAGCGCCTTGCCCAGGACGTACATGTCCGGCACGACGCCCTCGTGTTCGCAGGCGAAGGTGCGGCCGGTGCGGCCGAGGCCCGACTGGATCTCGTCGGCGATGAACAGCGTGCCGCGCCGCTCGGTGATCCGCCGTACCTCGGCGAGGTAGCCGGGCGGCGGCACCAGCACCCCGGCCTCGCCCTGGATCGGCTCCAGCAGTACGGCGACCGTGCGCTCGTCCACCGCCGCGTCGATCGCGGCCGCGTCGCCGTACGGCACGATCTCGAAGCCGGGGGTGTAGGGGCCGTAGTCCCGGCGGGCCTCCTCGTCGGTGGAGAAGCTGATGATGGTGGTGGTCCGGCCGTGGAAGTTGTCGCCGGCGACCACGATCTTGGCCTGGCCGTCGGGCACGCCCTTGACCCGGTATCCCCACTTGCGGGCGGTCTTGACCGCGGTCTCCACGGCCTCGGCGCCGGTGTTCATCGGCAGGACCATCTCCATGCCGCACAGGTCCGCCAGCTCCGTACAGAACGCGGCGAACTGGTCGTGGTGGAACGCGCGGGAGGTGAGGGTGACGCGGTCCAACTGGGCCTTGGCCGCGTCGATCAACCGCTGGTTGCGGTGGCCGAAGTTGAGCGCCGAGTACCCGGCGAGCATGTCCAGGTAGCGACGGCCCTCGACATCCGTCATCCAGGCGCCTTCCGCTGTCGCGACGACTACGGGCAACGGGTGGTAGTTGTGCGCGCTGCGCGCGTCGGCTTCCCGGATCAGCTCCGCGGAAGTGGCGTGCGTGGTCATACGGGCTCCTCTCGTCACACGTCTCACACGACGAGGCAGCAGCTTGCCGCCTCAAGTGTGCGGCCCGGAACCCCGGCGGCGGCACACTTTCGTGGAGTTGCCCGCCGTCGCGGCGGATTTTCCTCCTGTGCCCCGGTGGGCCGGGAGTCTTCGGAGGCGGCCCCGGAAGATCGAGCGCCGGAGGCGATAGGCTCAGGACGGGCCGTGACTGGCGCGCTGGGATGGGAATGACCATCGGGGAGCGGCTCGGGTAGTAACAGGGAGCCGTGCGCCTGGGCCGTCGCAACGCAGAGCTGTCCGTACGCCCTCAGGAGAGTCCCCATGGCCGCAGAGCCGAGTGCCCCGACCACCGAGACGATCGCCTACCGCTCCGCCCTCGACGTGATCGGCGGCGTCGAGCCGCGCGTCGCCGACGCCATCCGCGCCGAGCTCGCCGACCAGCGCGAGTCCCTCAAGCTCATCGCCAGCGAGAACTACGCCTCCCCGGCGGTGCTGCTGGCCATGGGCAACTGGCTCAGCGACAAGTACGCCGAGGGCACCGTCGGCCGCCGCTTCTACGCCGGCTGCCGCAACGTCGACACGGTGGAGGCGCTCGCCGCCGAGCACGCCCGCGAGGTCTTCGGCGCCGCGCACGCCTACGTACAACCGCACTCCGGCATCGACGCCAACCTGGTCGCCTTCTGGGCGGTGCTCTCCCAGCGGGTGGAGAGCCCGGCCCTGCACAAGGCCGGAGTACGGCACGTCAACGACCTGACCGAGGCGGACTGGGCGACGCTCCGCCGCGAGTTGGGCGACCAGCGGATGCTGGGCATGTCGCTGGACGCGGGCGGCCACCTCACGCACGGCTTCCGCCCCAACATCTCCGGCAAGATGTTCGACCAGCGCTCCTACGGCACCGACCCGGCCACCGGCCTGGTCGACTACGACGCGCTGCGCGCCTCCGCCCGCGAGTTCCGCCCGCTGATCATCATCGCCGGGTACTCCGCGTACCCGCGGCTGGTGAACTTCCGGATCATGCGCGAGATCGCCGACGAGGTCGGCGCGACGCTGATGGTCGACATGGCGCACTTCGCGGGCCTGGTCGCGGGCAAGGTGCTCACCGGCGACTTCGACCCGGTACCGCACGCCCAGATCGTCACCACGACCACCCACAAGTCGCTGCGCGGCCCGCGCGGCGGCATGGTGCTGTGCGACTCCGAGCTGGCCGAGCACGTGGACCGCGGCTGCCCGATGGTGCTCGGCGGTCCGCTGCCGCATGTGATGGCCGCCAAGGCGGTGGCGCTCGCCGAGGCCCGGCAGCCCGGCTTCCGGGACTACGCGCAGCGCATCGTCGACAACGCCCAGGCGCTGGCCGAGGGCCTGCTCAAGCGCGGCGCCCGACTGGTCACCGGCGGCACCGACAACCACCTGGTGCTGCTGGACGTCTCCGGCTACGGCCTGACCGGCCGCCAGGCCGAGGCCGCGCTGCTGGACAGCGGCATCGTCACCAACCGCAACTCCATCCCGCAGGACCCCAACGGCGCCTGGTACACCTCCGGCATCCGGATCGGCACCCCCGCGCTGACCACCCGTGGCCTGGGCGGCGCCGAGATGGACGAGATCGCCGAGCTGATCGACACCGTGCTGGCCGCCACCGCACCCGGCTCCGGCGCGGACGGCAAGCCGTCCAAGGCCAAGTACACGCTGGACCCGGCCGTGGCCCAGCGGGTCGCGGGCCGGGCCAGTGAACTGCTCGCCGGGTTCCCGCTCTACCCGGGCATCGACCTGAGCTGACGGCGCGCCGCCGGAGGGCGCGCGGGGTGCCTGGCCGCTCCGCCGACCTGAGACAATGAGGGCATGGCCTCCCGACCTCGTGTGCTCTCCGGCATCCAGCCCACCGCGGGCTCGTTCCACCTCGGCAACTATCTCGGCGCGGTGCGCCAGTGGGTGGCGCTCCAGGAAACCCACGACGCGTTCTACATGGTCGTGGACCTGCACGCGATCACCGTGCCGCAGGACCCCAAGGAGCTGCGGGCCAACACCCGGTTCGCGGCGGCCCAGCTGCTGGCGGCCGGCCTCGACCCGGAGCGCTGCACGCTGTTCGTGCAGAGCCATGTGCCGGAGCACACCCAGCTGGGCTGGGTGATGAACTGCCTGACCGGCTTCGGCGAGGCGTCCCGGATGACGCAGTTCAAGGACAAGTCGGCCAAGCAGGGCGCCGACCGCACCACGGTCGGCCTGTTCACGTACCCGATCCTCCAGGTCGCCGACATCCTGCTGTACCAGGCCAACCAGGTGCCGGTCGGTGAGGACCAGCGGCAGCACATCGAGCTGACCCGGGACCTGGCCGAGCGGTTCAACACCCGCTACGCGCCGACGTTCACCGTCCCCGAGGCGTACATCGTCAAGGAGACGGCGAAGATCTACGACCTCCAGGACCCGACGACCAAGATGAGCAAGTCGGCGTCCTCGCCCAAGGGCCTGGTCAACCTGCTGGACGAGCCGAAGGCCTCGGCCAAGAAGTTCAAGAGCGCCGTCACCGACACCGACACGGTGATCCGCTATGACGCCCAGAACAAGCCGGGCATCAGCAACCTGCTGACCATCTACTCCACCCTCACCGGCAGCTCCATCCCGGAACTGGAGGAGCGCTACGCGGGCAAGGGCTACGGTGCCCTGAAGACCGACCTCGCCGACGTCTTCGTGGAATGGGTCACACCGTTCCGCGCCCGCACCGAGGAATACTTGGACGATCCGGAGACGTTGGACTCTGTTCTCGCCAAGGGCGCCGAGAAGGCCCGGGCGGTGGCGGCGGAGACCCTGGCCACCGTCTACGACCGGATCGGATTCGTTCCGGCCAAGCACTAGGCGACGGCGCGCCTTATCCTCCAGATCTTCCGCGATCCGACGGTTCGAAAGGGGTGTGCGCATGGGGACCAGCACGATCGGTGTGTCCATCGCGGTCCCGGAGCCGTACGGCAGACTGCTCCAGGAGCGCCGGGCGGGCTTCGGGGACCTGGCGGCCCACGCCATCCCCACGCACATCACGCTGTTGCCGCCCACCGAGGTCGACACCGCCGCGCTGCCCGGCTTTCGGCGGCACCTGTCGGTGGTCGCCGAGTCCAGCCGCGCCTTTCCGCTGCGGCTGGACGGCACGGACTCGTTCCGGCCGCTGTCGCCGGTGGTGTACGTACGGCTCGCGGAGGGCGCGGTGGACTGTTCCCTGTTGCAGGAACGGGTGCGGTCCGGGCCGGTGGTACGGGAGCTGCAGTTCCCGTACCACCCGCATGTGACGGTGGCGCACGGCATCGAGGACGAGGCGATGGACCGCGCCCAGCGCGAGCTGGCGGGCTTCACCGCCCACTGGACGGTCACCGGCTTCTCGCTCTACGAGCAGGGGGACGACGGCGTGTGGCGTTCAAGGGGCGACTTCCCTTTCGGCCGCCCGGGCACGGCGGCGGCCGTGCCGGGGCAGACGGCCCGCCTGGACGCGATGCCGTCCCCTGGGGACCCGCTGCACGCGTAGCGTGAGCGCTTTATCACATGGTGTGGAGAAAAGCCGGTATTTCGTAGAACGTGGCGCCACGCCGGGTTCCGGAAGTTTTGGCGCGAATGGCGTACCGCCCGGCCGCCAACCGGTGGATGCGGCCCGTTCCGGTAGATCGGCGGACTTCCAGGAGTGCGGGCGGTCACCGAGGGTAGGCGGTGATCATGGAGTGGTTGACCCGGCTACCCGTCATCGGACCGTGGATCGCCAGGGGCATGCGGACGCACGCCTGGCGCGCCTTCGAGCACGCGCAGCGGGCCCACTGGTCCCGGCTCGCCGCGGCCATCACCTTCATCAGCTTCATCGCGTTGTTCCCGCTGCTCACCCTGGGCGCGGCGATCGGCGCCGCGGTGCTGACCAACGGTCAGCTGCACACCGCCGAGCAGAAGCTGGGCCAGCAGGTGCCGGGCCTGTCGAAGCAGTTCGACATCGCCGCGCTGGCCGCGAACGCGGGCACCGTCAGCGTGGTCGCGGGCGCCGTGCTGCTGCTGGCCGGCATCAGCTGGGTCGGCCAGCTGCGTGGCTGCCTACGGGCCGTCTGGGGCCGGGAGGAGGACCAGGAGAACCCGCTGCTGCGCAAGGCCAAGGACGCCGGGGTGCTGCTCGGGCTGGGCCTGGTGGGCCTGTTCTCGCTGGCCGTGTCGGCCTTCGCGACCACCGCCGTGGGCTGGACCGCGCGCCAGGTCGGGCTGGGGCAGGGCGGCGCGGGCAGCGTGCTGCTGACCGTCGCCGGGTACTGCATCGCCGTACTCGCCGATTTCCTGCTGCTGGTCTACATGCTGACCTGGCTGCCGGGCGTCCGGCCCACCCGCCGCTCGCTCGTCGTCGCGGGCCTGCTCGGCGCGGTCGGCCTGGAGATCCTGAAGGTCGCGCTCAGCGGCTATCTGCAGGGCGTGGCCACCAAGAGCATGTACGGCACGTTCGGCACCCCGGTCGCCCTGCTGCTGTGGATCAACTTCATGGCGAAGCTGCTGCTGTACTGCGCCGCCTGGACCGCCACGCCGGCCAGCGCACCCCCGGTCGCCGAGCGGCCGGACAGTTCCGGGGAGGCCCCCGACGCCTCCCCGGAACCGCCCGCTACGACTCGTCGTGCCGCTTCGGCAGCGGCCAGCGCTTCCGAACCACCAGCGTCACGCCGCCCAGCACCACCAGCGCACCGACCGTGATCCCGGCCGCCATGGCCACCCCGCCTCCGCTGGAACCGGGCGTGGCGGCCGCGGACGCCGAGGTGCTGCCCTTGGGCGTCTCGCTGCGGCCTGCGGTCGGCTGGGCGTTCTTCGGTGCCACCAGCGTGCCCACTGGCTTGACCTTGCCCGCGGCCTGGAAGCCCCAGTCGAGCAGGGCGGTGGTCTCCTTGTAGACCTCGTTGTCGCCCGGCGCCGGGTGCATCACCGTGACCAGCAGTTTCACCCCATCGTGGTCGGCGACACCGGTGAAGGTGTTGCCGGCGTTGGTGGTGAACCCGTTCTTGACGCCCGCCAGGCCCGGATAGGGCTTGACTCCGTCGATGCCGCTGAGCAGCCGGTCGGTGTTCTGGATGCCGAACGACTCCCGCTCCTTGCTGCCCTTCTTGAAGTCACCGGGGAACTGGGCGCTCGCCGTGGAGCAGTACTCGCGGAAGTCCGCGTTCTGCAGCCCGGCCCGGGCGAACAGCGACAGGTCGTACGCCGATGAGACCTGACCCGGCATGTCGTAGCCGTCGGGGCTGAGCACATGCGTGTCGTTGGCCTGGAGGTCCCTGGCGCGCTCCTGCATCTCACGCACGGTCTTGTCCACGCCGCCGTTCATCGCGGACAGCACGTGCACCGCGTCGTTGCCCGAGCGCAGGAAGACCCCGCGCCACAGGTCCTGCACGGTGTACGGCAGGTTCTCCTTGATCCCGACCATGCTGCTGCCATCGCCTATTCCCGCCATGTCCTGCGGGGTGACGGTATGGGACTGGTTCCTGGGGAACTTGGTGATCAGCGTGTCCGCGAACAGCATCTTCAGCGTGCTCGCGGGGGCCAGCGGCCAGTGCGCGTTGTGCGAGGCCAGTACCTCGCCGGTCTCCGCGTCGGAGACGATCCACGCACGGGCCGTGGTCTTGGGTAGCGGGGGCACACCTGACGTGAGGTCGACCTGGGTGCCCGCCTGAGCGAGCCGGTCACCGCCGATGGTTGACATGTTCTCGGGCGGCCGCGGCTCCTCCGGCTGCTGGGGCGTCTTCGCCGGTTGACCCGGGCGGGGCACGGCGGACGCGGCAGTAGCGGCCGGAAACAGCGCGGTGCCCACCAGGGCGGCGGCACACACGGTCAGCGCGGGACGGCGCAGGGCCGGACGATTCGAGAGCACCAACCGAACGTACAGGGAGACGGTGGAAGAGCGGACATCGCAGAGTTGACCCGGAGGGGTGAGGAGCGACACGGCCGCCGGAGGGAACCCCCGGGCGACCTCGCGGCGTCTTCCCACTCCTGACGTTCCGTCCAGTACCGCCCCGCGGCCCCTGCCGTCCATGCCGCGCGGGTCCCGTCTCATACTGGCGGTATGAAGCTCAGTCGCCGCGCCTCCTGGTTCCTCACCGCCTTCGGCGTGTGGAGCTGGTGCATCTGGATCACCTTCGCCAAGAACCTGTGGGCCGACGCCAGCGGCCTGGCGTTCCACAACGGCCAGCCCACCGCCTACTTCTGGGTGCACCTGCTGCTCGCCATCACCTCGTTCCTCCTCGGCACCGCCGTGGGCGTCCTTGGCCTGCGCGGCCTGCGGGCGCAGCGGGCCCAGGCGCGGAGCGTGTAGCAACAGCGAGGCGAGTACCGGAGCAAAGCGAAGGTCCCGTTCCGAGTCGGAACGGGACCTTCGATGTGTCGGGCGCAGGGCCTTCGGTCCGCCAGGACCGGGGCCTTCGGCCCGTCAGGTCAGAACCGGCGCGTGATCAGCGCCCGCTTGACCTCCTGGATGGCCTTGGTGACCTCGATACCGCGCGGGCAGGCGTCCGTGCAGTTGAAGGTGGTGCGGCAGCGCCACACGCCTTCCTTGTCGTTGAGGATCTCCAGGCGCTGCTCGCCGCCCTCGTCACGCGAGTCGAAGATGAAGCGGTGCGCGTTGACGATGGCCGCCGGGCCGAAGTACTGCCCGTCGTTCCAGAACACCGGGCAGGACGACGTGCACGCGGCGCACAGGATGCACTTGGTGGTGTCGTCGAACCGCGCACGGTCCTCGGCGGACTGCAGGCGCTCCCGGGTCGGCTCGTTGCCCTTGGTGATCAGGAACGGCATCACGTCGCGGTACGCCTGGAAGAACGGGTCCATGTCGACCACGAGGTCCTTCAGCACCGCCATGCCCTTGATGGGCTCGACCGTGATCGGCTTCTCCGGGTTGATGTCCTTCAGCAGCGTCTTGCACGCCAGCCGGTTGCGGCCGTTGATGCGCATCGCGTCCGAGCCGCAGATGCCGTGCGCGCAGGAACGGCGGAAGGTCAGCGAACCGTCGATCTCCCACTTGACCTTGTGGAGGGCGTCAAGGACGCGCTCCTTCGGGTCCATCTCCAGCTGGTAGTCCACCCATGTGACCTCGTCGGAGATCTCGGGGTTGAACCGGCGGACCCGCAGCGTGATGGTGATCTGCTCGAAGGCGCCGTTCTCGGCCGCGTCCAGGGCGGCGGAGTGCTTGTCCAGCGTAGGGGTGCTCATCAGTACTTACGCTCCATCGGCTGGTAGCGGGTCTGGACGACCGGCTTGTAGTCGAGGCGGATCGACTCGCTGCCGTCCTCGCCAACCTCGCGGTACGCCATGGTGTGCCGCATGAAGTTGACGTCGTCACGGTTCGGGTAGTCCTCGCGGTAGTGACCACCGCGGGACTCCTTGCGGGCCAGCGCGGAGACGGCCAGTACCTCGGCCAGGTCCAGCAGGTTGCCCAGCTCGATGGCCTCCAGCAGGTCGGTGTTGTACCGCTTGCCCTTGTCCTGGACGCTGACGTTCCGGTAACGCTGCTTCAGCTCGGCGATGTCCTCGACGGCCTGCTTCAGCGTCTGCTCGGTGCGGAACACCATGGCGTTGGTGTCCATGGTCTCCTGCAGCGCCTTGCGGATGTCCGCCACCCGCTCGTTGCCGGTCGCGTCGCGCAGCGACTCCACCTGGTCGACCACCAGCGAGGCCGGGTCCTCCGGCAGCTCGACGAAGTCGTTGCGGGAGGCGAACTCGGCCGCGGCGATGCCCGCCCGGCGGCCGAACACGTTGATGTCCAGCAGGGAGTTGGTGCCCAGCCGGTTGGCGCCGTGCACCGAGACGCACGCCACCTCGCCCGCCGCGTACAGGCCCGGCACGACGGTGGTGTTGTCCGCCAGCACCTCGCCCTCGACGTTGGTCGGGATGCCGCCCATCGCGTAGTGCGCGGTCGGCTGGATCGGCACCGGGTCGGTGTACGGCTCGATGCCGAGGTACGTACGCGCGAACTCGGTGATGTCCGGCAGCTTGGCGTCCAGCTGCTCCGGCGGCAGGTGCGTGAGGTCCAGGTAGACGTGGTCGCCCTCGGGACCGCAGCCGCGGCCCTCGCGGATCTCGGTGTAGATCGCGCGGGAGACCACGTCACGCGAGGCCAGGTCCTTCATGACGGGCGCGTACTTCTCCATGAAGCGCTCGCCGTCCTTGTTGCGGAGGATGCCGCCCTCACCACGGGCACCCTCGGTGAGCAGGATGCCCATCCGCCAGATGCCGGTCGGGTGGAACTGGAAGAACTCCATGTCCTCCAGCGGCAGTCCGCGCCGGTAGGCGACCGCCTGGCCGTCACCGGTGAGGGTGTGCGCGTTGGAGGTCACCTTGAAGAACTTGCCGGTGCCACCCGAGGCGAACACCACGGCCTTCGCCTGGAAGACGTGGATCTCGCCGGTCGCCAGCTCGTAGGCCACCACACCGGCGGTGCGCTTGACGCCGTCCACCTCGGTGAGCAGCAGGTCGAGCACGTAGAACTCGTTGAAGAACTCCACGCCCTCCTTGACGCAGTTCTGGTACAGCGTCTGGAGGATCATGTGGCCGGTGCGGTCGGCCGCGTAGCAGGCGCGGCGCACCGCGGCCTCGCCGTGGTTGCGGGTGTGGCCGCCGAAGCGGCGCTGGTCGATGGTGCCCTGCGGCGTCCGGTTGAACGGCAGGCCCATCTTCTCCAGGTCGAGGACCGCGTCGATGGCCTCCTTCGCCAGGATCTCGGCGGCGTCCTGGTCGACCAGGTAGTCACCGCCCTTGATCGTGTCGAAGGTGTGCCACTCCCAGTTGTCCTCCTCGACGTTGGCGAGGGCGGCGGCCATGCCGCCCTGCGCGGCGCCGGTGTGGGAGCGGGTCGGGTACAGCTTGGTCAGCACGGCGGTGCGGCTGCGCTTGGTCGACTCGATGGCCGCGCGCATGCCGGCGCCGCCGGCGCCGACGATGACGGTGTCGTACTTGTGGATCTGCATGGTCGCGTCAGCCCCGGGTCTACTGGATGTTCGGGTCGAAGGTGAAGATCACCAGCGTGCCGAGGAAGACGGTGAACACCGTGGCGGTGTACAGCAGCATCTTCAGCCAGAACCGGGTGGTGTCCCGCTCGGCGTAGTCGTTGATGACCGTCCGCAGGCCGTTGGCGCCGTGCAGCATCGCCAGCCACAGCATCAACAGGTCCCACATCTGCCAGAACGGCGAGGCCCAGCGGCCGGCCACGAAGGCGAAGCCGATCTTGGTGACGCCGCCGTCCAGCACCAGCTGGATCAGCAGGTGGCCCAGGACCAGCACCACCAGGACGATGCCGGACAGCCGCATGAACAGCCAGCCGTACATCTCGAAGTTGGTGCGGGTGGCGCGCGGCGTGCGCTTGGTGCGGGCACGCGGCGGCTCGATGACCGGGGCCGGGTTGTCCGGGCTGAAGGTGCCCGCGCCGGCCACCGGGGCGTCGACAGGAGTCTCGGCAGACATTCTCAGCTCCCGAACAGAGTGCGCAGGGTGTGCTCAAGGACGGGGTAGAACGCCCCGGCCATCAGCACGATCCAGATACCGACCACGGACCACAGCATCTGGCGCTGGTACTTCGGGCCCTTGGCCCAGAAGTCCACGGCGATGACGCGCAGGCCGTTCAAGGCGTGGAAGAGGATGGCCGCGACCAGGCCGTACTCCATCAGGTTCACGATGGGGTTCTTGTAGGTCGCGACCACGTTGTCGTAGGCCTGCGGTGACACGCGAACGAGCGAGGTGTCGAGGACGTGTACGAACAGGAAGAAGAAGATGAGGACGCCGGTGACTCGATGAGCCACCCAGGACCACATACCTTCCCGGCCGCGGTACAGCGTTCCAGCCGGCACTGAAAACCCTCCGGATACGGGATTAGGGGCCTTGCCGGCTTCACTGTCGGTCGGGCCCGGCCGGATACGGTCCACCGGCCCCCGACATCGTAGCGACGCCCTTGCCGACTTGGTGATCGGGGTAGCTCAGGTGTGATCGATCCCGCACGTGCGGGCTACTGCGTCCCCCCGGGGGGTGACCCCCGGGCCCCCAGCCGGGGCGTGTTCCGGCAGGCGGGCCGGGCCAGTCGGGCCAGCCGGCCGCGTGCGAGGGCGCGCAGTTCGTCGGCGGCGACGGCGCGTTCCTCCTCCGGGGTGTTGCCGAGCCGCAGCCGCAGACCGGCCAGCACGTGGTCGAGGTGCTCGTCCGGATGAACGCCGTCAAGGCAGACGACGAAGGGGTGGCCGAAGCGCCGCTCGTACTCGGCGAGTCCGACACGCAGCGCGGTGTGCGCCGCCAGCCCGCCGCCCGGCGGCAGCGGCAACGGCCGCTCACCGGCCAGCGCCTCGGCCAGATCGCCCGGGGTCAGCCCGTACGCGGCGGTGTCCGCGGCGGCGAGTAGCGAGCCCAGATCGGGGTACGGACGGTGCGCGGCCATGCGGCGCGCCCACCGGCGGCAGCCGCAGCAGGTGAGCAGAGCGGTCTCGGCGGCGGCGGCCGCGGCACGGTTGAGCGCCGCGAGCCCCGTGACGGGGCCGCCGATGGCGCGGTCCTGCCGCGGTATCGGCGTCGACGTTCCGGGGAGGTCGCTGGCCAGCTCGGACTCCTGATGCGATGGATGCGATACGGAAATGTTGCGGAACAACAATCGGGAGAGGACGCCCGGGGAAGCGGCAGAAGATGATGCCGGAAGAGGGACTCGGACAACGTATCGGCGGATGCGCGCACTTGACCGCCAGATGTGCGAATTTCACTCGTACGGGAGAGGAAGCGACCACCAGGTGGACGGGGTGGCCGTAACGGCAGAGGCGACCGGAGTCGCCTCCCCCCACAGGAGCGTCTCCGGTCGCCGTCTCGCGGCGCGTGCCGTTCTGCGCGTCGCTTATTCAAGACAGCGCCAACGGGCGCGAAAGTGTCACACCTGCCGCTCCGGGCCCAACCCCGGCCGGTCCGGCGCGACTTGGACACCATGGTGTGTCGCGCGCCCGGCGGGCACCGGATCGGCAGTCGGAGCGCATAGTCGGATCGGGCATGATGAGGCACGTGGTGGGGGCTGACCAAGACACGGACGAAGCGCGGGTGACGGCTGCCATAGCCGCCGCCCAGCGCGGCGACGAGACCGCCTTCCGCACCGTCTACCGCAGCGTCCACCCCCGTCTGCTCGCCTATGTACGCACGCTGGTCGGCGAGGTGGACGCCGAGGACGTGGCGTCCGAGGCGTGGTTGCAGATCACCCGGGACCTCGAACGGTTCACCGGGGACGCGGACCGGTTCCGCGGCTGGACGGCGACGATCGCCCGGAACCGGGCACTCGACCATCTGCGTCGTGTTGGCCGAAGGCCCGCCGTGGGCGGCGACGAGTCGGTCCTCTACGGCGTGCCGGACGGCGCGGACACCGCGGGGCAGGCACTGGAGGCGCTTGCCACCGACCGGGCCATGGCACTGATAGCGCGACTGCCGGTGGACCAGGCGGAGGCCGTGGTGCTGCGCGCGGTGGTCGGACTCGACGCCAAGGGCGCGGCGGAGGTACTCGGCAAGCGTCCGGGCGCGGTACGCACGGCCGCGCACCGCGGACTACGACGGTTGGCGGAGCTGTTGGAGGGCGGCACGGGGGGCAGTGGGACGGACGACGGTGTGACGTTTGCGGCCGCGCCGACGCAGAAGGACGTGAGATGAGCGGAAGCCGCCATGACTGGCTGGACGAGGAAGCCGCCGAGCGTCTGCTGAGCGGCGAACCAGTCAATGCCGGGGACCCCGCCGACGCCGGGGACGAGGGACGCGACGGAACCCCCACCGTCCGGGCCCTCACCGAGCTGTTGACCGCGGCCACCCGCTCCGCGGTCGAACAGACCCGTGAGGACGCGGTGTTGGCGGCCTTCCGCGCGGCGCGCGAGCAGCCCGCGCCCGCCCCCGCCGTGGCCACCACGGCGGCCGTCGGCGTACCGCTGCCGCCCGAGGAGCCCGTCGCCGGGAGTACGGACAACGCTGTCCCCTTCGCGCCCGAGCGGCGCGGGCGGCTGCGGCGGCTGCGCGGACTGTCCGGTTCGGCGAAGGTCGCGGTGGCCGCGGCCTTCGCGGCGACCGCACTGGTCGGCGGGGTCGCCGCGGCGGCCGGTACCGGGGTGATCCCGTCGCCGTTCAGCAGCAGTGACAAGTCGCCGGAGTCGACCGACGGCTCGCAGGCGCCGTCCCTGGACGGCAGCGAGGTGCCGCAGGCCCCCGGCACGGTCGGCTCGCCCTCGACGGTGCCCGCCTCGCCCGGCGCCGGCACCGGGGCGAAGGGCGGTGCCGGTACGCAGCCGCCGTCCCAGTCGCCCAGCGGTTCGGGTACGCCCGGCGCGCTCGGTGGAACCAACGGCTCCAAGCCGGGTGGCGGTGACCACGGGCAGGGTCAGGGGAACTGGGACCAGGGTTCCGACGGCCACGACCCGGACACGTTGTGCCATGCCTACCTGGCGGCGGAGAACGGCGGCGGGTTGCAGGGCAACGAGTGGCAGTGGCTGACCAAGGACGCGGGCGGCCAGCAGGCCGTGGACGCGTACTGCCGCCAGCGGCTGGGCCTCGGCGGCGACGACCGGCTCTCGCACGGCACGAACGGCAACGGCAACGGCGGCAACGGCGGGAACGGCAACGGCAACGGCAGCGGCGGGAACGGCGGCGGCGGCCGGGGCAACAAGCGGCTGTTCCGTCTGCCGTCCCTCTGAGCTGCCTGTCAGCGGGCTGAGCCCGCGCGGCGAGCGCCCGGAAACCGCGCCGCGGCCCGCGCGAAAGGCGCTGTAACACTTTTCAACCAACCGACGCAGTTGCTTACGGGTCGACTGGTCATCGGCCCGCGGGCATGTTGGTTCCCCCGTTACCGACACAGCCCGCGCCTGACGCGGGTGGGGCGCTTTTCCCCCCGCCCCACCCGCGTCGACAGGCTTGCACCTGGTCTTCCCCGCTTCTTGGCCCCACGTTGTGACGCGACGCCGCTCGGCGCGGCATGCTGTGCGTAGTGCCGGGCTGTGAGCAAGGTCCCAGCCTGCGGGACTGCACGGCTCGCACGCCCGCCACTACAGTCCGTTGCGAGGACTGGCGGTTACCCACAAGTAGCCAGTGAGTCGGTGTCCACATCCGGAAGCGGGAGGCGTAGAGGCATGGCGCGCGAGTCGGGCAGCGACCGTTTGACGGAGTCCGGGCTGCCGATCGAACCGGTCTACGGGCCCGCCGACCTGGCCGGCTGGGACCCGCAGGAGAAGCTGGGCGAGCCCGGTTCGTATCCGTTCACCCGCGGTGTGTACCCCACGATGTACACCGGGCGGCCGTGGACGATGCGGCAGTACGCGGGCTTCGGCACCGCGACCGAGTCCAACGCCCGCTACAAGCAGCTGATCGCCAACGGCACCATGGGTCTTTCGGTCGCCTTCGACCTGCCCACCCAGATGGGGCACGACTCCGACGCGCCGATCGCCTCCGGCGAGGTCGGCAAGGTCGGCGTGGCCATCGACTCGCTGGACGACATGCTGGTGCTGTTCGACGGCATCCCGCTGGACAAGGTGTCCACGTCGATGACGATCAACGCGCCCGCCGCCCTGCTGCTCCTGCTGTACCAACTCGTCGCCGAGGAACAGGGCGTGCCCGCCGACAAGATCACCGGCACGATCCAGAACGACGTGCTCAAGGAGTACATCGCCCGCGGCACCTACATCTTCCCGCCCAAGCCCAGCCTGCGGCTGATCGCCGACATCTTCGCGTACTGCAAGGCCGAGATCCCGAAGTGGAACACGATCTCGATCTCCGGCTACCACATGGCCGAGGCCGGTGCGAGCCCCGCGCAGGAGATCGCGTTCACCCTCGCCGACGGCGTGGAGTACGTCCGCACCGCGATCGCCGCCGGAATGGACGTGGACGACTTCGCACCGCGGCTGTCGTTCTTCTTCGTCTCGCGCACCACGATCCTGGAGGAGGTCGCCAAGTTCCGTGCGGCCCGCCGGATCTGGGCGCGGTTGATGCGGGACGAGTTCGGCGCCAAGAACCCCAAGTCGCAGATGCTGCGCTTCCACACCCAGACCGCCGGTGTGCAACTCACCGCGCAGCAGCCCGAGGTGAACCTGGTCCGGGTCGCCGTCCAGGGCCTGGCGGCGGTGCTCGGCGGCACCCAGTCGCTGCACACCAACAGTTTCGACGAGGCCATCGCGCTGCCGACCGAGAAGTCCGCGCGCCTCGCGCTGCGCACCCAGCAGGTGCTGGCGTACGAGACCGATGTGACCGCCACCGTCGACCCGTTCGCCGGGTCCTACGTCATCGAGAAGATGACGGACGAGGTCGAGGCCGCCGCGGTGGAACTGATGCGCAAGGTCGAGGACTTCGGCGGCGCGGTCAACGCCATCGAGCACGGCTTCCAGAAGAACGAGATCGAGCGCAACGCCTACCGCATCTCCCAGGAGACCGACGCGGGCGAGCGGGTCGTGGTCGGCGTCAACCGCTTCAAGCTGGACGAGGAGGAGCCGTACGAGCCGCTGCGGGTCGATCCGGCGATCGAGGCGCAGCAGGCCGAGCGCCTGGCGAAGCTGCGCGCCACGCGCGACCAGGCGGCGGTCGATGAGGCGTTGGCGGCGCTGCGGGCCGCCGCCGAAGGGTCGGACAACGTCCTGTACCCCATGAAGGAGGCGCTGCGCGCCCGCGCGACGGTCGGCGAGGTCTGCAATACGCTCCGCGGGGTGTGGGGAGCGTACGTGCCGACCGACGCGTTCTAGCCGTCCGGCCGGGGTCGGTTCGGACCGCCGGGCAACGCCGCCGCGGTCGCTCGCCGCCACGGCGAGCGACCACACCGGACCGGGCCGGTGGTGCGGAACTACCGCAAGCCGCGCGCAGCGAGCAGCGCGCGCCGGATGCGTGGTGTGAGCGGCCGTTCCACGGCCGTGTGCAGCAGCCATGCCAGTGCCAGCATCGCCGCCGCGCAGGCGCCCAGTACGACCGGCGCCGGGAGGCGCAGGCCGTGGTGCAGCGCGGGGATCACCACCCAGCCCAGGTGTTCGTGGACCAGGTAGAACGGGTACGTCAGCGCGCCCGCGGTGGTCAGCCAGCGCCAGTCCACCCTGCTCACCGGGGTCAGCGTGACCGCGGCCACCGCGGCGAACGCCAGTGTCACCAGGGCGATCACGGTGAGTTGGGTGCGGTGGTGGAAGGCCGCCACATGCGCGGGGGCCACCAACTCCCGTACCGCGTAGTGCTGGCCGAGCAGCCAGCCGACGGCCACCACCGCCCAGCCGGTGGCGTCATGCCCGTACCGGTGCACCAGGTACAGGCCGATGCCGCCGACGAAGAACGGGGCGTAGTCCGGCATCAGCAGCTGCTGCAGCAGCGGCTCACGGGCGGCGTCGGCGAAGACCGCGCCCGCCGTCCACAGCGTGCAGAACAGCAGCACCCGGCGCCTGGACGCGCCGCGCCACAGCACGCACAGCGCGAACAGCAGATAGAACCGCAGCTCCGCCCAGAGCGTCCAGCACACTCCCAGTACCCGCTTGGCGCCCACCGGCATCTGAAGCATCGTCAGGTTGGTCAGCAGGTCGCTCGGCGAGACCGGATGGAACGCCACCCAGGGCAGTGCGAAGACGAAGGTGATCAGCAGGACCGCCGCCCAGTAGGCGGGCAGCAGCCGACCCGCCCGGGAGGCGGCGAACGCCATGGGGGAGCGGCCCCAGCCGCTCATGCAGATGACGAACCCGCTGATGACGAAGAAGAGTTGGACGCCCAGACAGCCGTAGGAGGCCGGTCCGGCGAGGCTCGGGAAGAGCTTGTGCGGCGAGGCGCCCCAGGCACGGGTGATGTCGCCGCCGCGCCCGGCGTAGTGGTACGCGCACACCGACAGCGCCGCCACCAGCCGCAGCCCGTCCAACGCCCGCAACCGCCCGGTGCGCTTGACGCCGCCCGACACCGCGGCCGAAACGGGGCGCGCGGCGGTGATCGGCTGGGCGGTCACGAGGTGGCCGCCTGACGGTCCGCGGCCCGCGCGGTCAGCCCCCGGGCCCTGCGCACCACCCTGCGCACCGTACGGTTCCTTGGCAGGAAGGCGAGTTGGGACGGCACGCCACCGGGAAGCGCCAGCGAGGTGAGCCGCCGCCGCTTGAAGTACCGCCGGGTGTCCCGGTGCGCGGACAGGTAGCGGACCGTCTCGTCGCGCAGGTGCGGATAGGCCTTGGACTGCATGCAGTAGCCCACCGCCCGCAGCAGTGCGGTCAGCTCGGCGGTGGACGGCGGCCCGGACGCGGGCTCGCGGTCGTCCAGCGCGGGCAGCAGGGCGTCGACGATGGTGACCGGCACGCGGTTGCTGTTCTGGTACGGCGACAGCCGCTCCAGCAGCAGCCCGGTGCCGGTACGGACCACCGGCAGGCCGAAGAACTGGGACGCGGTGAGCAGGGCGGTGGAGAAGCAGCCGACCACCAGCGCCGGCCGCAGCCGCTGGAACAGCACCTCGGCGAGTACGGGAGTGTCGCAGACGGTCAGCTCCACCCCGAGGTCCGCGGCCTCCTTCTCCAGCAGGTGCGGCCAGTGGGCGGGCGCGGTCGGATGCGGCTTGAACACCGCGCTGCGGTGGCCGCGTGCGGCGATCCCGCGCAGCATGCGCAGGTGCAGCCGCTCCTCCTCCTCGACGGTGAGGATGTCCAGCGCGGACAGGTACTGGCCGAGCAGCAGCGCCGGGCCGTCCGCCGCCACCGGCTTGTCGTCGTGCGGCGTTGCCGCGGCCAGCTCCGCGAGCACCGTGCGGAAGGCGTCTGTCGGCACCACCTCGGGCCGGACACCGTGCTCGGACAGCAGCAGCGGTGTGAGGCCGGGTACGAGATCGAGGTGGAGCAGTCGGCGGATGCGGCTGGTGACCAGCAGCTCCAGCTTGTTGCGGGTGGGGCCGTAGCTCATCAGGCCGTCCGCGTAGACGTCGATGGGCGCGGCCGGAAAGAGCTGGACCAGGGCGAGCGCGGGTTCCACCTGGATGGACTCCACGGCCAGCTCTATCTCGTCGTCTCCCAGCTGCCACAGCAGCCGCAGGTGCCGCTCCAACAGCGGTACGTCGTCGGGGCGCGGGGTCCAACCGCTGGGGTGGAACGGGGAGATGGCCTCGTTCCACGACAGCACCCGGTCGAAGCGGTCGCGCAGCGCCTCGAAGCCCGGCATCCGGTCCAGCGGCGAAGTGGTCTCAGGCACCGGGGCGTTGTTGCTGACCAGCAGGATCCGCCGGTCGGCCGGGCGGAAGCGGTCGGCGTCCAGCGCGGCGGCCACGGTGGCGGCGCCGTAGAGGGTGGACGCCAGGAAGATCTGGGTACGCGCCATCAGGCCGCCGTCTCCTTCCGGTCCGGGCCGCCCGCGTCCCTGGTGGGCAGCAGTCTGTCCATCCAGCGCAGCCGCCTGAGCCGGACCGAGCGGTCGAGGTCCATCGAGTCCAGTGCCGCGGTCAGCAGGTCCTGCGGCATCCGCTTCATCGCGGCGGTGCTCAACGTCTTGAGCCTGCGGGCGACCTGCGGTTCGAAGCGGTCGATGTTGGACAGGTGGTGGGCGATGATCGCGCAGTAGGTGCGGACCGCCTTGGGCAGGAACTCATCCGCCCGCGGGTCCTCGGCTGTCTCGGTCAGCACCTGGTCGAAGGAGCGTATGAAGTCCAGTTGCCGCACATCGCCGATCTGGGTGAGCGAACTGGCCACCCCCCGCCGGTAGAAGACACCGAGCAGGCCGAGCACCGCGAACGACTCGGCCTTGCGGTGCAGCCGCCAGATCCACGGCCGGTCCTCGGCGGTGCGCAGCCCGTCCGGGAAGTGCAGCAGTCCCGCGTCCTTCAGCCTGCGGTGGTACATCCCGGCCCAGGCGTACGGGTAGTCGACGGAGGTCGAGGTGTCCGCGGGCAGGATCGCGTCGCGCGGGTCCAGCACCTCACCGCGGCGGCCGTCCGGTACCCGGTGGATCACCCGCTCCCGGCCGGTGCACTGCACATGGTCGGTGCGCACGAAGTCGCAGCCCAACTCCTCGATGGATGACAGCAGTTGCGGCAGGTAGCCAGGAGCCAGCCAGTCGTCGCCGTCGAGGAACGCCAGGTACTCGCCCTCGGCGGCGTTCAGGCCGGTGTTGCGGGCGGTGGCCAGGCCCTGGTTGCGCTCGTGCCGCACGAGTCTGGCGCCGGGCAGCCGGCCGCCCGCGGCGCGTTCCAGAATCTCCGGCGTCCGGTCCGTCGAACAATCGTCGACCAGAATGAATTCGAAATCCGCGCGTGCATTCGACGCCAGACTTCTCAGCATGTCGGGGGCGAATGTCTGCACGTTGTAGAACGGCACGATGACGGAGAGCTTGGCCACTTGCGGAACGTTATGCGGCGGCTCGCCATTTGGGATTGCGGGCTGCGGACCGTCCGGTGAACGAAGCGTGGCAGAGCCGTGAACCTGGCGCGCCGGACGGCTGTAGACCCTGTCGTCGGCGCGCTGTTAACCATTTGTTGCGGCCTTGTACGCCCACCGCTTTTATTTGATTCCTACGGTCTCCGGCGTGCCAACCAGTGCCACCCCGGTAAAAAAGATCACGGTACTCGCCGATTCGGACACGCGTTGGAAGTGGGGCGCCCAGACCGCTCGTCGAATAGCCGAGGACGCGTGTCTTGACGCGCGGTTGCTGCGTGGGCGGGCCACTCCGACCACCCGGCAGTTGGCCGAGGTCGGCATGCCCGCGGACTCGATGCGCGAGGTGACCGCCGCGCAGTTCCTGGCCCAGACCGACCGGGACAGCGCGGACGTGGTGGTGCTCGCCTGCGTCGGCGGCACCGTGCAGGCCATGCTGCACGGGCTGGCCCGCGCCTGGCAGGGCCACGAGCGGCGGCCGGTGCTCGTCACCGGATACGTCGGGGTGGTCTACGAGAAGCTCGCCGACGGGCTGCTGCTGCGGCACGGTGCGGATGTCGTGCTGGCCAACAGCCGGGACGACGCGGAGCGGTTCCGCGCGGTCTACCGGGGTGTCGGGGCAGACGCGGACTGCGTGGTGGAGAGCGCGCTGCCGTTCCTGACCGGGCAGCCCTACCAGCCGTCCACCGAGCGCCCGTTGACCGTGGTCTTCGCCGCCCAGCCGTCGGTGCCGGACGGCCGCCGGGACCGCGAGTACCTGCTGGAGCGGGCGGTACGGCACGCGGAGGCGCACGCCGACCGCGAGGTGCTGGTGAAGCTGCGCAGCAAGCCGGGCGAGCACACCACGCACATCGAGGAGAACCCCTACCCCAAGCTGGCCGCGCGCCACCGACTGCCGCCCAACCTGCGGCTGGTGTACGGGCACATGGGCGAAGTCCTCGACCGCACCGACCTGTTGGTGACGGTCAGCTCCACCGCCGCCCTGGAGTCGATGCACCGCGGCATCCCCACCGCCGTCCTCACCGACCTCGGGGTCCGCGAGGCGCTGGGCAACCACCACTTCCTGGGCTCCGGCTGCCTGGCCTCCTGGGACCAGCTGGACGCGGGGCTGCTGCCGGAAGCCGACGCCGGATGGCTGCGGCGGCACGGCGTGCTCGGCGACGACCCGTTCCGGGCGGTGCGCGAGCGGGTCACCGCGCTGGCGGACGAGTCCGGCCTTCCGGCGCCGCGGCCGTACTACACCGCCCGGACGGCCCCCGGCTATCTGCCCGGCATCCTCGCCCGGCACCACCTCGACGTGACGGGCGCCCCCCTCCCGGGCGCCCCCGCCCCGGCCGCCCGGGGCCGACTGCGCGGCGCGGTGCGGGAGTTCAGCCGCAATGCCGCGCGCACCCTCTACCGCCAAGGCGTCCAACGCGTGGCGCCGGTCATCCGCCGCTGGGGGCAACTGTGAGCAACGTTCCATCGGATGCGGTGAGTTCGGCGCCGCCCGCCTCCGGCGTGGGGCTTCACGCCGTTGCGGCGGGAAGGCCTTCGCCCCTCGTCCTCGCCGTCATCCCGGCCCGCGGCGGCTCAAAGGGCGTGCCGGGCAAGAACCTTGCCGAGGTCGGCGGCGTGCCGCTCGTCGCGCGGGCGGTACGGGCCTGCGTGGCCGCGCGACACGTGAGCGCCGTCGTCGTCTCCACCGACGACGGCGGCATCGCCGAGGCGGCCCGCGCGGCCGGGGCCGAAGTGGTGGCCCGGCCGCCCGGCATAGCCGGCGACACCGCGACCAGCGAGGCGGCCGTACTGCACGCCCTCGACGCGTACGAGGCCATGCACGGCGACGTGGTCGACGTCGTCGTGATGGCGCAGTGCACCAGCCCGTTCCTCACCGCGGAGGACATCACCGGCGTGGCCGCCGCCGTACTGGAGGACGGCGCGGACAGCGCGCTGACCGTCGCCCCGTTCCACGGCTTCCTGTGGCGGGCGGCCGACGACGAAGCCGACGCGTACGGCGTCAACCACGACAGGGCCGTCCGACCGCGTCGCCAGGACCGCCCCCAGGACCTGCTGGAGACCGGCGCGGCGTACGCGATGCGGGTCCCCGGATTCCGCAAGTCCGGCCATCGCTTCTTCGGGCGCACCGCCCTGGTGCGGACCGATCCCGAACGGGTGCTGGAGGTGGACGAGCCGGGCGACCTCGCCCGAGCCCGTGCGCTGGCGCCGCTTCTCGGCACAGGGGGTCTTCCAGGGGCCGCGCCCCTGCGCCCCGCTTCCGAGGCCGCGCCCCTCGACCCCGCCTCCGGGGCTACGGCCCCGGCCCCCCGCAGCAATTGACGAAAGGACCGTCCTCCGTGACCACCACCCTCCCCCGTCTGCGTACGATCGGCGACCGTCTCGTCGGTACTGGCCGTCCCGTCTACATCACCGGCGAGATCGGCATCAACCACAACGGTGACCTGGAGAACGCCTACCGGCTGATCGACGCCGCCGTCTCGGCCGGGTGCGACGCGGTGAAGTTCCAGAAGCGCACCCCGGAGATCTGCACCCCGCGCGACCAGTGGGACGTAGAGCGCGACACCCCGTGGGGCCGGATGACGTACATCGACTACCGGCACCGCGTCGAGTTCGGCGAGGACGAGTACCGGGCCATCGACGCGTACTGCCGTGAGCAGGGCATCCAGTGGTTCGCCTCGCCGTGGGACGTGCCGAGCGTGGAGTTCCTGGAGAAGTTCGACCTGCCCGCGCACAAGGTCGCCTCCGCCTGCCTGACCGACGACGACCTGCTGCGCGCGCTGCGCGCCACCGGCCGCACCGTCGTGCTGTCCACCGGCATGTCCACCCCGAAGCAGATCCGGCACGCGGTGGAGGTACTCGGCAGCGACAACATCCTGCTGTGCCACGCCACTTCGACGTACCCGGCGAAGCACGAGGAACTCAACCTGCGCATGATCCACACCCTGCAGGCCGAGTACCCCAACGTGCCGATCGGCTACTCGGGACACGAGGTCGGCCTGCAGACCACGCTCGCCGCCGTCGCGCTCGGCGCGGTTTTCGTCGAGCGGCACATCACCCTCGACCGCGCGATGTGGGGCTCCGACCAGGCCGCGTCGGTGGAGACCTCGGGCCTGCAGCGGCTGGTGCGCGACATCCGGATCGTGGAGCGGTCGCTGGGCGACGGGGTGAAGCGGGTGTACGAGGGTGAGCTGGGCCCGATGAAGAAGCTGCGCCGGGTGCCGGGCGTGGTGGCGGAGGCCGAGGCGGCGGCCGGACGAGAGCCGGTCTCAGCGTGAGCGGTTCACCAGCCACCGACCCACCACAAGCCACCGGCGCCGTCCCGGCCCCGCGCGCACCCGGCGACCAGTACGAAGCCCTGCGCACCCTGGCGCTCATCGAGTCCCCGGTGCAGCTGCTCAACCTGCTGGAGTGGACGCACGCGCAGCGCGCGGCCGGAACACTCGACCTGGCCGACTGCACCGTCGTGGTGCTGCCGCCGCGCGACCCGATGAGCCGCGGCCAGCTGCGCCGGATGGCCGAGCTGGCCCGGGACGAGGGGCTGGCGCTGCGCTGGTGCGAGCCGCGCACCGCGACCGCCGGGCCGGTGCGCACGCTGGCGGGCCTGACCCCGCTGCTGCTGCGGGCCAGGCGCCTGGTGCTGGGCGACCCGTTCTCCCGCTTCGTGCAGGCCCTGCTGCCGCTGAGCCGGGCCCGCGACCTGGTGGTGATAGACGACGGCACGGCGACCATGGAGTTCGTGGCGCTGATCGCCGACGGGCAGCGCCTGGTGCGCTGGCACCGCGCCGGGCGCGGCGCGCGGGACGCCGCGTTCGCGGCGGTGGCCGCCAACGCCCGGCGGCGGCTGACCGCGGGTCCCGGCCGCCGGGTGGAGCTGTTCACCGCGATGCCGGTCGTACCGCCGCCCGGCACCCGGCTGACCGTCAACCGCCTGGCGTGGACCCGGGCCCGCTTCGGGCCGCCCAGCGTGCGGCGCGGCGCGGACCTGATCGGCACCTCGCTGGTGGAGACCGGCGTGGTGCATCCGGACGCCTACCTCGCCGCCGTGCGCGGCATAGCCGCCGCGCACGGCGCGACCCGCTACTTCGCGCACCGCAGGGAGCGCGAGGACAAACTGCGGCGGCTGTCCACCGAGGCCGGGCTGGAGATCGTGCGGCCCGACCTGCCGCTGGAACTCGTCGCCCGGCGCGGCCCGATCGGCGCCCGCCTGCTGAGCTTCCCGTCCACCGTGGTGCACACCCTGCCCCTCGCCCTGGACGGCACGGGCGTGGAGGTCGCCGTCTGCGAGGTGGACCCGTCGTGGCTGACCAGCGGCGCCTCGCCGCGCGCCCACGGCTTCCTGTCCGGCATCACCAGCGCCGCCCGCAGCCGCCACGGGCTCGGCGCGATCCGCAACCCGGTGGCGGTGAGCTGATGAGCGTGGCCCTCGACACCCCCGCGGCCCGGCTGTCCTCCGACGAGGCCGGGGAACTGGCCGCCCGGCACGGGCTGACCCCGGCCGTGCAGCGGCCCCCGCTGCCCGAGTACCTGCGGCAGCTGTGGGGCAGACGGCACTTCATCGTCGCCTACGCCCGGGCGCGGCTGACCGCGCTGTACGCCACGGCCCGGCTCGGCCAGATCTGGCACGTGCTGACGCCGCTGTTCAACGTCGCCGTCTACTGGCTGATCTTCGGCTATCTGCTCGACAAGAAGGCCGGGACCGGCGACAACTACATCGCGTTCCTGTCCGTCGGCATGTTCGTGTTCACCTACTCGCGGGAGTCCATCGCCACGGGCACCTGGTCGATCTCCAACCGGATCGAACTGGTCCGCGCCATGCACTTCCCGCGCGCCTGCCTGCCGATCGCCTCCACCCTGGTGCAGCTCCAGCAACTCGTGCTGTCCATGGGCATCGTGATCAGCATCTGCCTGGCCACCGGTGAGCCGTTCAGCGCCCGCTGGCTGCTGCTGGTTCCGGCGCTGGCGTTGCAGACGGTGTTCAACCTGGGCTGCGGGATGCTGATGGCCCGGATCGGCGCCCGCAACCACGACATCGGCGAGCTGGTGCCGTTCCTGCTGCGCACGTGGATGTACACCTGCGGCGTCTTCTACAGCATCGCCAAGGTGACCGGCCACGCCCCGCGGATCATCCGGCTGCTGCTGGAGTCCAACCCCGGCGCGATCTACATCGAGCTGGCCCGGCACGCGCTGCTGGACGGCTACGCCCAGCTCACCCCGCACGTGTGGATACTGGCCGCGGTGTGGGCGGCGGTGGCGCTGGTGACCGGGCTGGTGGTCTGCTGGCAGGCCGAGGACAAGTACGGCCGTGGCTGAACGCGCAATGCCCGGTGCGGCGTTCGGCCCTGATCGATACCTATCCGTGACCCGTTCAACCCGGCGCCACACGCCCGCCATCCGGTGATCACCGCCGCCGTGTTCGCTTCTTCCATGGGGAGCACACCGCGGAAGGCCGTGCGGATCGCGGTTCTCGCGGACAGCACGCTGGGGAACGACTCACGAGCGCAGCGGGTGGCCCGCGCCGCCGCCGAGGCGGGCTACGACGTCACGCTCATCGGACGCGCCGACGGCCGACCGGCGCCGGTGCTGCCGGGCGTCGCGGTGATCACCGTGGACGTGCCGCAGACGCTGTTCCGCCACCGGACGCACAGGCCGCGACCGGGCCTGCGCTGGCCGCTGGCGTACCGCTGCGCGGAGGCGCACCGCTACCGCACCGCACAACTGGCGGTCCGCGAGCAGCTGTTGCGCACCCGGGCCGCCGAACTGGACGTGGTCTACCGCCCGTTGGCCCGGCAGGCCGCGGCCCGCGCCGCGTACACCCTGGCCCGGGCGCGGTACGCGGTGCGCCGGACCTGGACCAGGGCGCGAGCCGCCCAGTACCAGGCCGCGGTGCGCCGCCGCGGTGTGCCGGACGGCTTCCTGGACAACCTCGCAACCGCGCTGTCCCGGCTGCTGCCGGTGCGGCGGGCCTGGCGGCGGCTCGATCCGCTGCTGCTCGACCTGGAGGCGGCGTACGGCCCGGTGCTGGACGAACGGCGCCCGCAGCTGATCCACGCCCGCGGACGGCGGGTGCTCGGGGTGGCGCTGCGCGCCGCGGTACGGGCGGAGGCCGCCGGGCGGACGGTGAAGGTGCTGTGGGACGCCGACGAGTGCGCGGTGCTCGCCCCGGCCTCCTCGCGCCGGGCGGCGGTGGCCCGGGACGCGGACGAGCGGGCGCACGCCGCCGAGGCCGACGCGGTGATCACGGTGTGCGAGGCGTACGCGGAGCAGTTGCGCACCCGGCACAAGCTGCCGGCGCCGCCCGCCGTGGTGCTCAACGCGCCCAAGTACCAGGACCGTTCGGCGCCGCGCGACGGTGGCGGGGTGCGGGCGGCCTGCCGGCTGGCGCCCGAGGTGCCGCTGCTGGTGCACAGCGGGGCGGTGGCCCCGGAGCGCGGGCTGCTCACGGTGGTGGAGGCGCTGCCCAAGCTGTACGACCTGCACGCGGCGTTCGTGGTGCCGGAGCCGGGCGCACCGTACGTCCGTACGCTCATCGAGCGAGCCGCCGAGCTGGGGGTGGCCCCCCGGCTGCACATCCTGCCGTTCGTGCCGCCCGAGGAGATCGCCGGGTTCCTGGCCTCCGCCGACATCGGAGTGGTCCCGGTGCACCATCTGCCGCACCACGAAGTGGCGCTGGCCGCCCGCTACTTGGAGTACGCGCACGCCCGGCTACCGGTGGTGGTCAGTGACGTACGGGTGATGGCCGCGGCCACGCTGTCGCTGGGCAACGGGGAGGTGTTCCGGGCCGCCGACACCGCCGACTTCGTGCGCGCGGTGGGCGCGGTGCTGACCAACCGGCCGCGCTACCGCAGGGCCTATGAGCGCTCGCCCATGCTGGGCCAGTGGTCCTGGCAGCGCCAGTCGGCGCCGCTGCTTGAGGTGTACGCGCGGCTGGTGGGAGCGCCAACGATCGCCGGACCTGCGCTGCTCGCCCGAACCTGACAGGTATCGGCGCCTTCACGTACGAACCTGACCGAGTCTCCGCCGTCCGGGGCCGTTGCCGCGCAATCGGCCGCGCCTTGGTCCACCATGGAGTGGAAGGGAAGACGAAGGCTTAACAAGTGGAGATACCCGCGACGGCGCCGAATATGCACCACAGGGGTGATGATCTCGTCACTTGAAGGCTGGAATTTTTCACTGACGACACACCAGGAGTGGTCATGAGTCCTACGCTGTCGGGGGTGGACCACTCACTACCCGCGCCCGCGTCCGGCGCCCTGCCCGAGGAACTGTTCGCCGAACTCGTCGCATTCCGCCGTGACTTGCACATGCACCCGGAGCTGTCCCGCGAGGAGTTCCGCACCACCGAGGCGATCAGGAGACGCCTCGCGCAGGCGGGCCTTGAGCCCCGGGTGCTGCCCTCCGGAACCGGCGTGATCTGCGACGTCGGCGGCGACGAGCTCGGCCGTGGCCGTCTCGCGCTGCGCGCCGACATCGACGCGCTGCCGATCCCGGACGTCAAGAAGGTTCCGTACCGCTCGACGGTGAAGGGCAGGGCGCACGCCTGCGGTCACGACGTCCACACCACAGTCGCCCTCGGCGCGGGCCTGGTCCTCGCCGAGCTGGACCAGGCCGGGAAGCTGCCCCGGCCGGTGCGGCTGGTCTTCCAGCCCGCCGAGGAGAGCATGCCGGGCGGCGCCCTTGACATGCTCAAGGCCGACGTCCTGGACGGGGTGGAGCGGATCCTCGCCGTGCACTGCGACCCCAAGGTCGAGGTCGGCCGGATCGGGCTGCGCACCGGAGCGATCACTTCCGCCTGCGACCGCCTTGAGCTGCGGCTCGACGGCGCGGGTGGCCACACCGCGCGCCCCCATCTGACCACCGACCTGGTGACGGCGCTGGCCAAGATCGCCACCGAGCTGCCCGCCGCCCTGGCCCGCCGGATCGACCCGCGCGCGGGTGTCTCGGTGGTCTGGGGCCGGATCGAGGCGGGCCACGCGTGCAACGTGATCCCGCAGCACGCGGAGCTGGAGGGCACCGTCCGCTGCCTCAACCTCGACGCGTGGCACGAGGCGCCGGACCTGATCCACGAGGTGATCGACCAGATCGCCGCGATCTACCGGGCCAAGTGGGAGCTGACCTACCACCGGGGCGTCCCCCCGGTGGTCAACGAGGCGACCTCCGCGGACCTGCTCCGCGAGGCGATGACCTTCCGCCACGGCGCCCACGCGGTCGAGGACACCGAGCAGAGCCTGGGTGGCGAGGACTTCTCCTGGTACCTGGAACACGTCCCCGGCGCCCTGGCCCGGCTGGGCGTCCGCCCGGTGGGCGACCCCACCATCCGTGACCTCCACCGAGGCGACTTCGACGCGGACGAGGAAGCGATCAGGGTCGGTGTCGAGCTGTTCACCGCGGCGGCACTGCTGGAGTGAGGGCGCTCAGCGCAGCAGCGTCGCCCGCCAGAAACGGTGGATGATCTCCCGGAAGCCGGTGTGCGAGGGGTTGCGGCCCACGTGCTGGAAGGCCCAGTCGCGGACGTCCTCGAACTCCTCGCTCGCCTGCGACGCCTCGTCGCACCGCATGCACTCCATCTCGAACACGATCCGGGGCGCCTCCGGCGCGGTCTCCGGACCGATCATCCAGTCCGCGCGGCGGATCACCGTGTGCGCGCTCAACGAGCCCACCTCCGCGCGGCGTTGACCTCCGCCACCTTGGCCCGCAGGGTGTCGCTGGAGCCGGCCGGGGAGACGTCCCTCGGGTGGGCGACCCACGGTTCGCCGTCGCCCGCCGGGCGCAGGTGCACCATCCCCGCCCGGACGTACAGCACCACCCCCACCCGGTCCTGTGCCCTGTCCAGCACCACTGCCCCCGTCTCGGGGATCTCCGCCGCCTGCATGTGCCGCCCTTCCACTGCCGCCTTTGCGCTCCGCTTACCGTGCGCAAGCGGTTCTTTACTGGTTGTTCCCCACGGTGGCGCCTGCGGCGCTAGGCTGAACAGGGGGTCTGGGGTTACTGCGGTGTGAGTAAGGCTGGGGGTAACGCCACGGATGGCCAAGCGACTTGAGCAGGGTTCGCTGCGCGAGCTTCTGGGCAAGGAGGTACGGCGCCGCCGCACGGAGGCGGGGCTCACCCAGCAGCAGTTGGGCAACATCATCCACGTCGTGGACAGCAGGATCGCGCAAATTGAGACGGCGACCGGCGCAAAGGTGACCTACGACCTTTGCGCCGCGCTTGACGCTGCGCTGGGGACGGGCGGCTTGCTGTCGGAGTTGTACGAGCACCTTCGTAAGGAGACGCTTCCTGACTGGGTTCGGAGGTTCCTGGACCTCCAGGCGCGGGCGCGCGTCATCCACGAGTTCTCGCAGATCATCCCAGGGCTTGTCCAAACGGAGGCGTACGTAAGGGCGTTGTTCGAGTCCGGTCGGGTTTACGCCAACGGAGATCTGGAGGAGAAGCTCGCCTTCCGGCTGGGCCGCCAAGAGATCCTGAAGGCGCCTAATCCGCCGTGGTTGTGGATCGTGCTCGACGAGTCCGCGCTGTACCGGGAGGTCGGGGGACCGGAAGTGATGAACGAGCAGTTGGCGCGCCTGCTGGAGCTGGGCGAGCATCCGCGCGTCGACGTACAAGTGTTGCCGTTCAATAGTCGTGAACTCGCCGCTATCGGCTCCAACTTGAGCTTGGTGACGCTACCCAATGGCGAGAAGGTGGCCTACACCGAGGGGATTCTTGCCGGGCTCATCTTCGAAGACCTGGAAGACGTCACCAGGTTCACCGTCATCTACGATCGGCTCAGGGCCAACGCCCTGCCGCCTGCCGAGTCCGCGGCCTTGATCCGCAAGGTGATGGAGGAGCGCTACTCATGTCCGCCGTCCGACCTGATCTGACCGCCGCGATGTGGCGCAAGAGCAGTTACAGCAGTGCGCATGCCGACAACTGCGTCGAGGTTGCCGACGGCGTCCCCGGTCACATACCCGTCCGTGACAGCAAGGACCCGCAGGGTCCGATGCTCCTCTTTACCGCCGAGGCGTGGAACGCCTTCGTGCGGACCGTAAAGTCGGGACGCTGGGCCTGAGGGTGCCGCTACGGCGGGGTTTCTTGGGGGTAAGTCGAAGAGGCTCTCGACAATCTCCGTGAGGCCTTGGAACTGTACTTCGAGGATGAGCCCGCGCCCGAGGCATACGAGACCGACGTGATCACCGCGCCGATCGAGGTCCGTGTCGCGTGACCTCTCCCATCCCTCGTGGTTCGTCGGGAGCGCAGGTCGCCTAGGAGCATTCCCGTCGACGGGTCGCGCAGGCGCCCGGCGCGCCTACCCTCTCCGGCCGTGCCGGACCCGTACCCCCCACCGTGCTTCCCGGCCGCCGTAGGCGTGCCGCACTCGTACCGCCCTGGCGCAGCCGGACCCCAGTAGGGAAGGGCTCACACCTCCGCCACCCGGGCGTCCCTGGCCGGAAACCGACCGTTGGGCTCGATCTGGTAACAGGTTCCCAACCCCCCTTTACCTGGCATCTACGCGCGTTAAGCTCCCGTTCGACCAGCGCCGGACGGGGCGCTATCTGGATGAAGGGGTACCCCTCGTGCGCCGGGTAACCACAACACTTGCCGCCGCAGGCATAGCCGCGGCCCTTGCTGTCAGCGCCACCGCGTGTGGGGCCAGTTCGACCCAGTCCTCCTCCGGTTCGAGCGCCTCGGGCTCGACCGGCGGCGGTATGAAGGTCGGCATCGCCTACGACGTGGGCGGTCGCGGTGACCACTCGTTCAACGACTCCGCCGCGCGTGGTCTGGATCAGGCCACCAAGCAGTTCGGCGGCACGCCGAAGGAGCTGACCGCCAAGACCACGGACACCGAGTCCGACCGTGAGCAGCGGCTCTCTGACCTCGCGACCGCCGGTTACAACCCGGTTGTCGCGGTCGGCTTCGCCTACGCCGACTCGGTCAAGGCGGTCGCCTCCAAGTTCCCGAAGACCACCTTCGGCATCGTCGACTCGCAGGTCGCCGGGGCCAACGTCGACAGCATGACCTTCGCCTCGCCGGAGAGCTCCTACCTGGCGGGCGTCGCGGCGGCGCTGAAGTCCAAGAGCGGCCAGGTCGGCTTCATCGGCGGTGTGGACAACGAGCTCATCAAGGGCTTCCAGGCCGGCTTCCAGCAGGGCGTCACGGACACCAAGCCGAACGACAAGGTCACGGTGCAGTACCTGACCACCGGCTCCGACCTGTCCGGCTTCAGCAGCCCGGACCTGGGCAAGAGCGCGGCCAGCGGCATGCTGTCCAAGGGCATCGACGTGATCTACACGGCGGCCGGAAGCTCCGGCTCCGGTGCGATCGAGGCCGTGCACGGTCAGAAGGGCGCCTGGTCGATCGGTGTCGACTCCGACCAGTACCAGGACCCGGGCCTGGCCCAGTACAAGGACTCGATCCTGACCTCCGCGGTCAAGAACGTGGACGTCGCGGTGCTCGACCTGATCAAGAGCGTGCACGACGGCAAGCCGCTGACCGGCAACAACACCTACGGTCTGAACAACGGTGGCGTCAGCCTGGCCACCAGCGGCGGGTTCATCAACGACATCCAGTCGCAGCTCGACGCGGTGAAGAAGAAGATCGTGGACGGCCAGATCAAGGTCAAGTCCACTCCCTGACCGGGAGATCGCTGAACGGCACGGCGCACGGGGCCCGGTGGCGGAGGCAGTACTTCTCCGCCGGGCCCCGTTCCGCACGTGACCGCGACACCCCCCCCGTGAGCGGCCGCCCGCGCGGCCGCGGAAAACGTCGCTGAACCTACGCGCGTAGAAAGCAAGTTGCGCGGTACGTTCACCCCTCCCACCGCCCCACTCCTTCGCCCCGAGGAGAGTGCGCCATCAACGCGTCAGCCCCTCCCCCCGCAGTCCAGCTCAAGGGAATCACCAAGCGGTTCCCCGGAGTTGTCGCCAACCACGACATAGACATCACCGTCGCCCGCGGCACCGTGCACGCCCTGGTGGGCGAGAACGGCGCCGGCAAGTCGACCCTGATGAAGATCCTCTACGGCATGCAGAAGCCGGACGAGGGCACCATCGCCATCGACGGCGAGCAGGTGACGTTCCACCACCCCGGCGATGCCATCGCCCGGGGCGTCGGCATGGTGCACCAGCACTTCATGCTTGCCGACAACCTCACCGTGCTGGAAAACGTCGTGCTCGGCAGCGAGAAACTGCACGGCATCGGCGCCAAGGCACGCGCCAAGATCCTTGAGATATCCGACAGTTACGGCCTGGGCGTCCGCCCCGACGTGCTGGTCGAGGACCTCGGCGTGGCCGACCGCCAGCGGGTGGAGATCCTCAAGGTCCTCTACCGCGGCGCCCGTACGCTGATCCTGGACGAGCCCACCGCGGTCCTCGTCCCGCAGGAGGTCGACGCGCTCTTCGACAACCTGCGCGGACTGAAGGCCGAGGGCCTGACCGTCATCTTCATCTCGCACAAGCTGGGCGAGGTGCTGTCGGTGGCCGACGAGATCACCGTCATCCGCCGTGGCACCACGGTCGGTTCCGCCGACCCGAAGACCACCACCCCCAAGCAGCTCGCCGAGCTGATGGTCGGCAGCGAACTGCCGTCCCCGGAGACCCGTGAGTCCACGGTCACCGACATCCCGATGCTGACCGTCGAAGGACTGCGGCTCACCGCGCCGGACGCGGACGGCATCGAGCGCACGGTGCTGGACGACATCGCCTTCACCATCCACAAGGGCGAGGTCCTCGGTCTCGCGGGCGTCGAGGGCAACGGCCAAGCCGAACTGGTCGAGGCCGTCATGGGCATGCGCCACCCCGACGCCGGTGTCATCACCCTCGACGGCACCGACATCTCCCAGGCCCCCACCCGGCAGCGCAGGGAGAACGGCATCGGCTACGTCCCCGAGGACCGCCACCGGCACGGGCTGCTGCTGGAGGCCCCGCTGTGGGAGAACCGCATCCTCGGCCACGTCACCGAGAAGCCCAACAGCAAGGGCGCGCTGCTCGACCCCAACGCGGCCCGCAAGGACACCGAGCGGATCGTCGCCGAGTACGACGTGCGCACCCCCGGCATCGACGTCACCGCGGCCTCGCTGTCCGGTGGCAACCAGCAGAAGCTCATCGTCGGCCGGGAGATGAGCCACCACCCCAAGTTGCTGATCGCGGCCCACCCCACCCGCGGTGTGGACGTCGGCGCGCAGGCGCAGATCTGGGACCAGATCCGCGAGGCACGCCGTGAGGGCCTCGCCGTGCTGCTGATCTCCGCCGACCTGGACGAGCTGATCGGCCTGTCCGACACCCTGCGGGTGATGTACCGCGGCCGGCTGGTCGCGGACGCGGACCCCGCCAAGATCACCCCCGAGGAGCTGGGCTCCGCCATGACCGGCGCGGCCTCCGGCCACCTTGAGCACTCCACCGCCGCTGGGGGAGAGGACCGATGAAGAAGTTCGCGAAGATAGACAAGGAGCGGCTGCTGCTCGGCCTGGCCGCTCCGGTGCTCGCCCTGCTGGCGGCGTTCATCGTCACCAGCCTGGTACTGCTCGCCACCGGCAAGCAGCCGTTCGACGCCTTCCAGATCATGGGCAGTTACGGCGTCAAGAGCGACAGCCAGGTCTACATCCTGAACAAGGCGACCACCTACTACCTGGCGGGTCTCGCGGTGGCCATCGGCTTCCGGATGAACCTGTTCAACATCGGTGTGGACGGCCAGTACCGGCTCGCGGCCTTCGTCGCCGCGGTGGTCGGCGGCGCGGTGAGCCTGCCCAGCTTCCTGGAACTCCCGCTGATCATCATCGTCGCGATGCTGGTCGGCGCGGCGTGGGCGGGCCTGGCCGGTCTGCTCAAGGTGGGCCGGGGCGTCAGCGAGGTCATCGCCACGATCATGCTGAACTCGATCGCCACCGCGATCATCGGCTACCTGCTGCAGCCCGGTCGGCTGGCGCACCTGGACGCCAACACCAACAGCGTGCACACCACGGTGCTGCCGAAGTCCGGCTGGTTCTTCACCTTCACCGCCAACCCGGCGGCCGGTCCCATCGAGGGCTTCATCGTCATCGCGGCGCTGGCGGGTGTCGGCTACTGGTTCGTGCTCAACCGCACCCGGTTCGGCTTCGACCTGCGCACCGTCGGCCAGTCCGAGTCGGCCGCGCAGGCCAGCGGTGTGAACGTCAAGCGCATGGTGGTCACCAGCATGCTGATCTCCGGCGCGGTCGCCGGTCTTGTCGGCATGCCCACCCTGCTCAACGAGTCGCACCAGTACGCCACCGACTTCCCCACCGGAATCGGTTTCACCGGTATCGCCATCGCGCTGCTCGGCCGCAACCACCCGGCCGGCATCGCGGTCGGCGCACTGCTGTGGGCGTTCCTCGACCGGACCTCCAACTGGCTTGAGTTCAACGGCTACGACAAGGAGATCGTCGGCGTCATGCAGGGCGTCATCGTGCTCTCCGTCGTCGTCGCCTACGAACTCGTCCGCCGCTACGGCCTCGGCCGCCAGCAGCGCCGGGTGGGCGAGGAACTCGCCGCCGCCGCGGCGCGCAAGACCACCGTGAAGGAAGAGGTGACGGCATGAGCGCCACCACGACCGCCGTCCAGGCCACCGCGCCCAAGGCCCCGCAGGCCAAGGGCACCGGGCGCCTCTCCTACCCCGTCATGCTGGTGCTGTTCGCGGGCGTGCTGCTCGCGGTCTGCGCGGTACGGGCGATCACCGGCGCGCAGGACGTGACGTCCTCCGGCCAGATCAGCGGCATGTTGCAGATGGCGGTGCCGATCGGCCTCGCCGGTCTCGCCGGTCTGTGGTCGGAGCGGGCCGGTGTGGTCAACATCGGTCTTGAGGGCATGATGATCCTCGGCACCTTCTTCGGTGCCTGGGTCGGCTGGCAGACCAACCCGTGGTTCGGCCTGCTCGCCGGAATCCTCGGCGGCATGCTCGGCGGACTGCTGCACGCGGTCGCCACCGTCACCTTCGGCGTGGACCACATCGTCTCCGGTGTGGCGATCACCCTGCTCGCCCAGGGCATCACCCAGTACCTCGCCAAGCGCTGGTTCAACACCGGCCACGCGGCGACGCTCGGCGGCAACCCCAAGCAGTCGCCACCGATCAAGTCGGTGCCGACGATCACCGTGCCGGGCCTGTCCGACTGGCTGCTGAGCATCGAGCACCACCACTGGTTCCTGGTCTCCGACCTCGCGGGCATCCTCGGCGGCCTGGTCACCGGGCTGTCCTACTTCACCGTGCTCGCCGCGCTGCTGTTCGCCGCCACGTTCTACGTGCTGTGGCGCACCGCGTTCGGCCTGCGGCTGCGCTCGTGCGGTGAGGCGCCGATCGCCGCCGAGTCGCTCGGTGTGAACGTGTACTTCTACAAGTACGCGGCGGTCGTGCTCTCCGGTGGACTCGCCGGTTTCGGCGGCGCGTTCCTCGCGATGGTGCCGTCGCACATCTACAACGAGGGCCAGACCGGCGGGCGCGGTTACATCGGTCTCGCCGCGATGATCTTCGGTAACTGGCGGCCCGGTGGGCTGGCCATGGGCGCGGGACTGTTCGGCTACACCGACAGCCTGGCGCTGCGCAGCGGTGGCCCGGCGGCGCACGCGCTGCTGTTGCTGCTGGTGATCCTGCTCGCCCTTCTGGCGGGTTGGAAGGTCTACCGCAAGAGTTACCGGCAGGGCGTGCTGAGCGCGGTCTTCGCGGCGCTGCTGCTGTTGTGGTTCGTGATGACGGACACCATCCCGAACGAATTCGTCTCCGCCACCCCGTACGTGGCCACGCTGCTGGTGCTCGCGCTGTCCGCGCAACGGCTGCGGATGCCGAAGGCGGACGGCAAGCCGTACCGGAAGGGCCAGGGCAAGTGAGCGACCAGCCGATCGACTGGGAGGCGCTGCGCGCGGCGGCCCGGGACGTGATGTCCCGGGCCTACGCCCCGTACTCCGGCTTCCCGGTCGGCGCCGCCGCCCTCGTCGACGACGGCCGGACCGTCGTCGGCTGCAACGTGGAGAACGCGGCCTACGGGGTCGCGCTGTGCGCCGAGTGCGGCCTGGTCTCCGCGCTGCACGCCTCCGGTGGCGGTCGGCTGACGGCGTTCACCTGCTGCGACGGGCAGGGCCGGGTGCTGATGCCGTGCGGGCGCTGCCGCCAACTGCTGTGGGAGAACGGCGGCCCGGAGTTGCTGGTCGACACCGCGCGCGGCATCCGCCCGATGCGCGAGTTGCTTCCGGACGCCTTCGGAGCCGAGGATCTGGACCGCTAGGGCAAACTGACGTAAGGAACGCGAACACCTCATGGACGTCATCTCCGTCATCCGTACCAAGCGCGACCGTGGTCGTCTCAGCGACGAGCAGATCGACTGGGTGATCGACGCGTACACCAAGGGCCAGGTCGCCGACGAGCAGATGTCCGCGCTCGCCATGGCGATCCTGCTCAACGGTATGGACCGGGCCGAGATCGCCCGCTGGACCGCCGCGATGATCGCCAGCGGTGAGCGGATGGACTTCTCGTCGCTGCCCCGGCCGACCGCCGACAAGCACTCGACCGGCGGCGTCGGCGACAAGATCACGCTGCCGCTGGCCCCGCTGGTCGCCGCGTGCGGCGCCGCCGTACCGCAGCTGTCCGGCCGTGGCCTCGGCCACACCGGCGGCACGCTGGACAAGCTGGAGTCCATCCCCGGCTGGCGTGCGCTGCTGTCCAACGACGAGATGATGGGTGTGCTGCGCGACGTGGGCGCCGTCATCTGCGCCGCGGGAGACGGGCTGGCACCGGCCGACAAGAAGCTGTACGCGCTGCGCGATGTCACCGGCACGGTGGAGGCGATTCCGCTGATCGCCTCCTCCATCATGTCCAAGAAGATCGCGGAGGGCACCGGTTCGCTGGTGCTGGACGTGAAGGTCGGCTCCGGCGCCTTCATGAAGAACCGCGAGGACGCGGCCGAACTCGCCCGCACCATGGTCGGGTTGGGCACGGATCACGGCGTGAAGACGGTGGCGCTGCTCACCGACATGTCCACCCCGCTGGGCCTGACCGCCGGCAACGCGCTCGAAGTGCGCGAATCCGTCGAGGTGTTGGCGGGTGGCGGCCCGGCCGACGTGGTGGAGCTGACGCTGGCGCTGGCCCGCGAGATGCTCGACGCGGCGGGCCTGAAGGACGCCGACCCGGCGAAGGCACTGCGCGACGGCTCCGCGATGGACCACTGGCGCCGCATGATCTCCGCCCAGGGCGGCGACCCGGACGCGACGCTTCCGGTCGCCCGTGAGCAGCATGTCGTGACGGCCTCCGCCTCCGGTGTCCTCACCGGGCTGGACGCCTACGCGGTAGGCGTCGCCGCCTGGCGGCTCGGCGCGGGCCGGGCCCGCAAGGAGGACCCGGTGCAGGCGGGCGCGGGCATCGAGATGCACGCCAAGCCGGGTGACTCCGTCACGGCTGGCCAGCCCCTGCTGACCCTGCACACGGACACCCCGGAGCGCTTCGACTACGCCTTGCAGGCGCTGGAGGGCGGGGTGACCATTTCGCCGTCCGGCACGGAGTTCAAGCCGCAGCCGATCGTGCTGGAACGTATCGCCTGATTTTCGGCTCACTCGTACGCATGGACGGGACTGATGGACGCCCATCGGTCCCGTTCGTCATGCTGGGATCGGTGACGTACCGAACGAGGAGACCACCATGAGCGCACTGCCCGTCGAGCCAGTGCCCAGCGACGATTACGGCTGGGACGATCTCGTCCGAATCTGGGAGGAGACGGACGTACCCGAGGGCTGCAAGGTGGAGATCATCAAGGGGCAGCTCGTCGTGACGCCACCGCCTGCGAACTTCCACAACAGCATCGCGTCCAGGCTGCAGCGGATGCTGTTGACCGTGATCCCCGAAGACTGGGGCGTTTTCCAGACGCTAGGTGTTGCCGTGCCCTCGCACAGTGGGCTGTTCGTTCCGGACCTCGCGGTAGCCCCCGAGAGTGTGGTGGACGTACCAGGCAACTTCATCATGGCCGGCGAGACAGAGCTGATCGCGGAGATCACGTCAAAGTCGAACGCTGAACAAGACAGGGTCGTGAAGCCAGCGGGCTACGCCCAAGCCGGGGTTCCGCTCTACCTACTGATCGACCGCTGGGCGCCAGGAGGCCCCACGATCACGCTTTTCGGCGAGTCGAACGATGGCGTGTACCGGACGCTGCAGGCAACCAAGTTCGGCGAGAAGATCCACCTACCTGCCCCCTTCGACCTCACCATCGACACCAGCGTCTTCCCCGGCGCCTAGACGACCGCCGCCGTGCGCCGCGCCGCCCGCGTCCCGTACAGCGTGATGCCCGCCGCCGCCACCATCGCCGCCAACCCAACCGCCGTCGCGGCGGGCCAGCCGCCGTCGTGGTAGGCGGTGGCGCCCACCGTGCCGCCCAAGCTGTTGCCGACGTAATACGCCGTCAGGTAAAGGGCGCTGGCCTGGGCGCGGCCCGAGGTCACCGTGTGGGAGACCGCGCCGGAGGCGACGGAGTGGCCGGTGAAGAAGCCCGCCGTGATCAGCACGAGTCCCGCCAGAACAGCGGCGATCGAGTCGGCCAGGCTGAGCAGCAGGCCCACCGCCACCGCGCCTATCCCGCAGTACAGCGCACCACGCCGCCCGAGCCGCGCCACCAGCTTCCCCGCCGCCGCGGAGCTTGCCGTACCCACCAGGTAGACCAGGAAGATCGAGCCGACCAGACCCTCCGGCAGATCGAAGGGCGCCGCCGTCAGGCGGTAGCCGAGCACCGTGTAGACCGAGCCGAAGACGGCCATGAACAGCATGCCCAGCAGGTAGAGCCGCAGCAGTAGTGGATTGCGGACGTGCCCGGTGAGCGTGGCCAGCAGCGCACGCGGGCTGATCGGCGCCGGTGTGAAGTGCCGGGCCTTCGGCGCGAGCAGGATGAACGCCACCGCGCAGCACAGCGACAGCACGCCCAGCACACCGAGCGCCACCCGCCAGCCCGCGAACTGGGCGACGAAACCGGCGATCACCCGGGAGGCCATGCCGCCCAGGCTGTTGCCCGCGACGTACAGGCCGATCGCGGAGGCGATCGCCTTCTTGGAGACCTCCTCCGCCAGGTACGCCATGGCGGTGGCTGGCAGCCCGGCGAGTGCGACGCCCTGCAACGTCCGCAGCACCACCAGCACCGTCAGGTTCGGGGAGAACGGAATCGCGAGCCCGACCAGCGCCGCGCTGACCACCGCGACCGCCATGACCGGCGTACGGCCGTACTTCTCGGAGAGCGCGCTGACCGGGATCAGCGCCACGGCGAGCCCGGCCGTGGTCATCGCCACCGTCAGGCTGGCCTGCGCCGGACTCACCGCGAGGTCGGTGGAGATCGCGGGCAGCAGCCCCTGGGTCGAGTACAGCAGGAGGAACGTGGCCGTCCCGGCGGCGAACAGCGCCAGGATCGCCCGGCGATAGGCGGCGCTGCCGGGTAGGAGCTTGGTCTCCGCGGCGGCGTCCGTGGTCGCGGTGCGGGCGGACGCCGGGGTATCGACATCGGGCATACCCCGAACGTACGACCGGCACATTGATGCGTCCAATGCATGGAATGGCGATAATCGATCCCATGCAGCATGACCGCAGGTCAGCGCGGGGTGCGTCATCGCTCCGCAAAGAAGACGACATCGAGGCGACAAATATCCGTCAACGTAAGGCAGACGGGCGCAACTGGCCCGCGGTGCTCGCGCCGCGGCTCGCGCAGTTCGCCGCCGTCGCCCGCCATGAGCACGTGACCCGCGCCGCCCATGAACTGGGCGTACCGCAGTCCAGCCTCAGCCGGGCCATCGTCCGCCTTGAGGACGACCTCGGCGTCACGCTGCTCGCCCGGCACGGCCGCACCGTCTCGCTGACCCCCGCCGGGCGGGCGTTCCTCGGCTCGGTGGAGCGCGCCCTCGACGGCGTGGAGCGCGCCGCGGAGCGGGTGCGGGCCGACGCCGACCCGGCGACCGGCCGGGTCTCCTTCGGCTTCCTGCACACCCTCGGCCCGGAGACGGTGCCGGGCCTGCTGCGGGAGTTCCGCGCGGATCATCCGGGGGTGCGCTTCCAACTCGTGCAGAACTACGGCGAGGCGATGCTGGAGCGGCTGCGCGCGGGGGAGTTGGACCTGTGCCTGACCGCGCCGCTGCCCGACGCGCCGGACCTCGTGGTGCGCCGCCTCGACGAGCAGCGGCTGCGGCTCGTGGTCCCCGAGGGGCACCGGCTCGCCGGTCGCAAGCGGGTGCGGCTGGCGGAGACCGCCGACGAGTGGTTCGTCACCCTGGAGCCCGGGTACGGGCTGCGCCGCATCACCGACCGGCTCTGCGCGGAGGCCGGGTTCACCCCGAAGATCGCCTTCGAGGGCGAGGAGGCGGAGACGTTGCGCGGCCTGGTGGCGGCGGGGCTCGGTGTGGCGCTCCTGCCTCCGCCGCCTGTCCCGCGCCCCGGCGTCGCGGAGTTGACGGTCTCGGGGACCCGGGCGGTCCGCGAGATCGGCGTGGCCTGGCTGGACGGGCACGCCGACACGGCCCCGGTCGCGGCGTTCAAACGGTTCCTGTTGGGGCGGCGGGGGCGACTGCTGGCGCCTTAGCGGTCACTCTGTCGTGGGCCGGGCCATCCGCCCAGAGCCACACGTCGCTCAGGCAAGGGCCTCGCGTTCCGCCGCATCCATGATCTCGCGGCTCTCGGCGAGGGCAGCGCTCTCACCGTAGCGCGGCCCCCACGGGCGCCCGGGAGCGTCGCACGCGTTTTCATACCTTCGTGCGAAGGTGCCTCCCGAACCCCGCCGCCAGCGGCATCCGCAAGCCCAGGGGCGGCGGAGCCGCCAAGGCGTCGACCACCGGGCGCGACAGTGCCCTGTCGCACAGCGTGCCGAGGGTGAAGTCGGCCGTGAGGGCGAGGACTTCCGGGCGGTGCTGGTGGAGGAAATGGCCGTCGGAGTGCACCTCGAAGCGGCAGACGTTGGGGTTGACCTTCTTGACGCGCTCCGCAAGCCGATAGGACAACTCGGGGTCGGATGTTACGTCGTTGGTGCCGTGCACCATCAGCACATGGCGGCCCGCCAGATGTTTCACCGGATCGGGTTCCTGGCCGCGCGGCAGCCAAGGGGCGATCGCCGCAACGGAGTTGACGGCCGGGTGGCCGCCCGCCCGTAGCGCGGCGCGGGCGCCCATGTCGATGCCGACCAGGCACAGCGGTACGTCCCCGTACCGCCGTACGATCTCCTCGGCCGCCCACGCGGCGTCCTCGGCCGGGTGCGCGTGGTTGCCGTTCCAGCCGCGGTAGCGGTAGTGCACCACATGCGCGACCAGCCCCTCCGGCCGTCCCGCCCGCACCAGCGCGCGGGCCAGCGGCCAGGCCGTGGCGGCCGACAGCGCGGAACCGCGCCGGTTGCTGACGGCACGGCCCGCGGGCAGCACCAGTACCGCGGCGCGCACCGCGGTACCGGCGACGGCACCCATGGCCCGTCCCAGCCGAGCACCACGCGGGGGCGCCGCGCCTTTGCGTGGGGTGGCCCCCGCACCCCCGAGCGATTGCGAAGCCATGGCAAGACCTTGGCAGAAAGGGCGGTGTGCTTTACCTGGCAGGTAGGTCAATGTTCGGTATCGGAATGGCACCAACCGGTTTTCTACGCGCGTAGGCGCTAGCATCGGCCAATGGAGAAGACAAGCCAGCTCACGAACCAGCTGGAGCAGACCCTCGGCGACGTCGCCTCCGCGACGCCGGACCGGATCCGCCGGGCCCCCAAGGTGCTGCTCCACGACCACCTCGACGGTGGTCTGCGCCCCGAGACGATCATCGAACTCGCCCAGGAGATCGGCTACGAGAACCTGCCCGAGACCGACCCCGCGCGGCTCGCCGTCTGGTTCCGGGACGCCGCCAACTCGCCCGCCAAGGAGGGCGGTGCCGGTCTCGTGCGCTATCTGGAGACGTTCTCGCACACCTGCGCCGTGATGCAGACCCGGAACGCGCTCTACCGGGTGGCCGCCGAGTGCGCCGAGGACCTGGCCGCCGACGGTGTGGTCTACGCCGAGATCCGCTACGCCCCCGAGCAGCACCTGGAAGCCGGGCTCACCCTCGAAGAGGTCGTCGAGGCGGTCAACGAGGGCTTCCGGGAAGGCGAGCGCCGGGCCATGGCCGCCGGGCACCGCATCCGGGTGGGCGCGCTGCTCACCGCCATGCGGCACGCCGCCCGCTCGCAGGAGATCGCCGAACTCGCCAACCGCTACCGGGACCTGGGCGTCGTCGGCTTCGACATCGCGGGCGCGGAGGCCGGCTTCCCGCCCACCCGGCACCTGGACGCCTTCGAGTACCTCAAGCGGGAGAACAACCACTTCACCATCCACGCCGGTGAGGCCTTCGGTCTGCCGTCGATCTGGCAGGCGATCCAGTGGTGCGGCGCCGACCGGCTCGGCCACGGCGTACGCCTGATCGACGACATCCACGTCTCCCAGGACGGCTCGGTCAAGCTGGGCCGACTCGCCTCGTACGTGCGGGACAAGCGGATCCCGCTGGAGATGTGCCCGACGTCCAACCTGCAGACCGGCGCCGCGGACAGCTACCACGAGCACCCCATCGGGCTGCTGCGGCGGCTTCACTTCCGGGTCACCGTCAACACCGACAACCGGTTGCTGGGCGGGACGACGCTCAGCCAGGAGTTCGGCCACCTGGTGGACGCGTTCGGTTACACGCTCGACGACCTGCTGTGGTTCACCGTCAATGCGATGAAGTCCGCGTTCATTCCTTTCGATGAACGTCTGGCCATGATCAATGACGTGATCAAGCCCGGCTACGCCGAGTTGAAGGCCGAGTGGCTGTTCCGTCCGGCGACCGCGCAACGGCCGCTGGCCAGCGATTCTCCCGCTGAGCGGGACTGACGGGCAGGCGCCGCAACGCGCTTGGGGCCGTGCGGTCACGGTGGCGCGCACGGTCCGGTCGGCCTGTTTGCGCCGGCGACGCAGCGTCACTACGGTGCTGCGAACGGTGATCGCCTCATGACCCGGCGTGGTCACGCTGCCGTCGGGCCGCCACAAGCCACCAGAGGATTTGAAACGATGAAGAACGGAACCATCAGGACCCTCGGTGCCGCAGCGCTCGGTGTGGCCTTCGCCGCCGCCGCTGCCGGCACCGCGAGCGCCGCGAACGTCGCCCCGTCGGCGCTCCCGGCCGTCAACCCGGCCACCGCGCTGGACGGCCTGACCCAGAAGCTCCCGGTCCAGCAGGCCACCAACCTGCTGCCCGGCGTGGGCACCACGGTCGAGTCGGCCCAGGGCGTGCTGCGGGGCCTGTCCGGTCCGGACGGCAACGGCCTGCTCGGCGGGCTGAAGCCGGGCACTCTGCCCATCTCCTCGGTCACCGACGCGGTGGGTGCCGTCGGCCACTGACGCCCATCCTCCTTCGGGCGTCGGACCGGAGCGGGCCGTGTTCTACCCCCGGGACACGGCCCGTTCGCACGCCCGGCGCGGGTTACCGGGTGGCGCTGAGCCCGGACATCGCGGGCGTCCTGCTCTGCGGCTCACGGTCCGGTCGGCGCTCGTGCCGCCGGTGGCCGCGCCTGCGCAGTGCCGCCCGCGCGGCGGGCACCACCAGCAGATGGGCCAGCGCCACCCCGGCCGTGTTGAGCAACAGCGCGTCCACGTCCAGCACTTGACCGGCCATCCAGGTGCGCACCGCCTCGATGCCGAACGAGAGCATCAGCCCGGTGAAGACGGTACGGGCGAAGGAGACCGCCGGGGGTACGTCCAACCGCCCACCGGCCAGCGGCAGCAGCACACCGAGCGGCGCCAGCAGCGACAGCCCGCCGCCGATGTTCCGTAGCGCCGCCGCGGGGCCGAGGGCGAGGTCAGCCCGAATGGTGTGCAGCGGGGTGAAGCTGCCCGCCGCCATCCAGGTCGCCGACATCGGTCGCAGGGTGAGCCAGCAGACCACCGCCAGATACACCGCGGTCAGGACCGCGCCCAGGGGTCGCGCCCAGGTCAGGGTCAGTGGCTGCCGCTCATCTCGCTGCACGCCGGGAATGACGCTGTGTGACCTGCGGCGGTTCCTTGGTCCCGCCGGACGAGACCTACGTCATGTCGCACTCGGGTCAAGAGGCCCTGGCGCCCTCGGTCGCCCCGGCGTCCGGGCGGGTGCGCAGCGCGTCGTCACAGCGGTAGCGCAGTGCCGGGGTGCTCCTGTCCGGCCCGCCGAGCACCACGGAGCGGTCCGCGGCGCCCGCCGCGGTCCCGGCGAAGGTGCACACCAGCTGGCCCACCGCGAAGGACGGCAGGTCGTCGGGGTCCTGGTTCAGCCGCAGGGCCTCCGCCGGATCCCCGGGGAACGGACCGCTCACCGTCAGTCCGCCCGGCACCTCGGAGGCGAAGCCGCCCTTCTCCTCGGCCTGGTCGGGCTTGTGCTGCAACTCCGTCAGCAGTGTCCGGGCCGTGCCGAGCCGGTCCTGGTGCTGGTCGGACACGATCCGCCGCACCGGTGAGACCCGTTGGCTGCACACCAGGTAGACGTCCACGGCCACCCTGCCCGGCGCCTGGCTCGGCGCGGTGCGCGGCTGGTCGCAGGAGACTCGGGTCGGTGCGGCGCCCGCGTCGACCGGCACCGAGGTGGCGCGGATCCCGCACCCCGCCGTACCGAGGGCCAGCGCCAGCACCACTCCCGCGCCCAGCAGCCGCCTTGGCGACGTCAACTCCGCCCCTCCTCCGGCTCGTTCGGCTCGCCGTGGTCACACGGATCGCCGGAGTCATGGTGTTCCGCGGGCGGGATCGGCAGTCGTAGCGTGAACACGGCGCCGCCCTCCGGCCGGTTGGCCGCGGTGATGGTGCCGCCGTGGATGTGCGCGTTCTCCATGGCGATGGACAGACCGAGCCCGCTGCCCTCCGAACGCGCCCGGGAGGCGTCCGCCTTGTAGAAGCGGTCGAAGACATGCGGAAGGACATCCTCCGGAATGCCCGGTCCATTGTCCGCCACCTCCACGACCAGTTCCGCCCGTCGGCCGCCACCGGCCTCAACGGAGGCGCCGCGCGCCGCGGTGCCGTCCTCGGTGCGCACCGTGACGCGCACCGGAGAGCCGCCGTGCTTCAGCGCGTTGCCGATCAGGTTGGCCAGGATGACGTCGAGACGCCGGGGATCAAGGCGGACCACGATGCCGCGCGGCGCGTCCAGCTCGACCGCGTCTAGCCAGGCGCGGGTGTCGATGCAGGCGGTCACCATGTCGGCGACGTCCACCTCGTCGGCGCGCAGCTTGGCGGTGCCCGCGTCGAAGCGGGTGACCTCCATCAGGTTCTCCACCAGGTCGCCCAGCCGCCGGGTCTCGGTGACCACCAGCCGTACCGCCGGCTCGATCATCGGGTCGAGGGCGTCCGCCTCCTCCTCAAGCACCTCGGTCACGGCGGTGATCGCGGTCAGCGGGGTGCGCAGCTCGTGCGACATGTCGGCGACGAACCTGCGGGACGCCTCCTCCCGGCCGCTCAACTCCTCGACCCGGCGCTGCAACGCCTCCGCCGCGCTGTTGAACGTCCTTGACAGTTCGGCGAGTTCATCGGTGCCGGAGACCCGCAGCCGGGTGTCCAGACGCCCCTCGCCGAGCCTGCGCGCCGCGTCCCCGAGCCGCTGTACCGGCCGCAGCACCGTGGAGGCGGCGGCCTGGGCGAGCAGCGCGGCGCCGATCAGGGCGAGCGCGGTGGCGATGCCCAGCGACCAGGCGAGCGAGTTGAGGTCGGAGCGCTCGGCGTCCAGCGACTTGTACATGTAGCCGGTCGGGCCGTTGCCCATCATCTTCGCGCCGCCGACCAGGAACGGCCGCCCGCCGGGCGCGGTCCGCTGCCAGTACAGGTGGTACGCGGCCTCGTTGCCGCCCTTCAGCGGCCGGGGGTTGTTCACCGCCTTCTGCAACGCGGCCGGTACCTGGTCCAGGGTGAACACGTCGCGGTCCGAGGTGGCCGCGCACTCGTTGCCCCCGCCGTCCTTGGCGATCAGCAGCACCTGGTAGCTCTGCGTGCTCGCCGCCATGCGGTTGGCGGCCTCCTGCAACTCGTCGCACGGCGGATTCACCGGCAGCGAACCCACGTTGCGGGTCATCGACGCGCGGAAGTCGTTGAGCGCCGCGTTCTGCGCCCGTGTGAGCACCGCGTCCCGGTTCAGCCAGTACGCGATGCCGGAGACGGAGACCGCGGCGGTCAGCGCCACCGCCGCGAACACCGCGACCAGGCGCAACCGCAGGCTGCCGAACCGCAGTCGGGACACAGCGGCCCTGAGCTTCACCGCGGCCTCGCTATCGCCCGTACGTCCGTCCTCACTGCGGCGGGTCCAACCGGTAGCCGACACCACGCACGGTACGGATCAGCTTCGGGGACGACGGGACGTCCTCGACCTTGGCGCGCAGCCGCTGGACGCACGCGTCCACCAGCCGGGAGTCGCCCAGGTAGTCGTGCTCCCACACCAGCCGCAGCAACTGCTGCCGGGACAGCGCCTGCCCCGGGCGGCGGCTCAGCTCAAGCAGCAGCCGCAGCTCGGTCGGGGTCAGCTGGAGGTCCTGGCCGTCCTTGGTCACCGTCATCGCCGACCGGTCGATCACGATCGCGCCGAACGCCGCCGAGTCCGTGCTGTCCCGTTCGCCGCGCCGCAGCACCGCGCGGATCCGGGCGTCCAGCACCCGCGGCTGGATCGGCTTGACCACATAGTCGTCGGCACCCGACTCCAGGCCGACCACCACGTCGATGTCGTCGCTGCGCGCGGTGAGCAGGATGATCGGCAACTGGTCGGTGCGGCGGATCCGACGGCACACCTCGAACCCGTCGATACCCGGCAGCATCACGTCCAGCACGATCAGGTCGGGACGCTGCTCGCGCAGCCGTTCCAGACCCTCCTCGCCGGTCGCGGCGGCCACCACGCGGTGGCCCTGCCGGGATAGGGCCAGTTCGAGGCCCGTACGGATGGCGTCGTCGTCCTCGATAAGCAACAGGAAGGGCACGCAGGCCATTGTGTCGCACCGGGGGGTGCCACCGCGTACACCCCAGTGGGCGAAGCAAGGTCGCGGAGCGCTGTGACAGTGCTGTGACACTCGACGGACAGGCTCATGAAAGTGGTCCGCCAGAGTTGTGGTCAACAGCGGGAAGCCCCGCTGGGGACTACCACGAAATCCAGACCTGACCGGTTCCACTCACGGGGGCACGAGATGAGCGCAATGCACACCACCACCTCCGCCGCGATCGTGCGGCCGCGTCCGCACACCGCCCAGTGGAACAGCGAAGGACTGTCCGGTGCCGCAAGCGGGCGGGGGTGCGCACGCGGCACCGGACGCAACACGGTCGGCTCGGCGATGGTGCGCCAGCGGGCGCCCTACCTGAGCGCGATCGACGGCGGGGCCGCGGGGGCTGCCGCCAACACCGCGTACGGGGAGGCGGCGAGCGCGCGGAAGGCGGTCAGCGAGGCGGACTTCACCGCCTACGTCGCCGAGCGCCGCGCCTCCCTGTACGCGACCGCCTACCACCTGACCGGCGACCGGCACGAGGCGGAGGACCTGCTGCAGAGCGCGCTGTTCTCGACCTACCGCGCCTGGGACCGGATCAGCGACAAGGCGGCGCTCGGCGGCTACCTGCGCCGCACCATGACCAACCTGCACATCAGCGCCTGGCGGCGGCGCAAGCTGAACGAGTACCCGACCGAGGAACTCCCCGAGACCATCGGTGAGTGCGACGCGATGCGCGGCACCGAACTGCGCGCCGTGCTGTGGCAGGCGCTCGCCAAGCTGCCCGAGCAGCAGCGCACCATGCTGGTGCTGCGGTACTACGAGGGCCGCACCGACCCGGAGATCGCCGAGATCCTCGGCATCAGCGTCGGCACCGTCAAGAGCAGCATCTGGCGCTCGCTGCGCCGGCTGCGCGACGACGAGGTGCTGGCCCAGGGCCGCGACGAGGCCGAGGCGTTCGACGAACTCGTCGCCTGAGACTGGGGGAAAACGGGGAACGGGGGCCGAAGGGGCGGGACCGCGAGGTTCCGCCCCTTCGGCAGTTACGCCCGCACCGGTTCCCGCGCGGCCGCGGCGGCCAGGATCCGCCCGAGCGCCTCACCCTGCCCGCAGGGCACCGCCTTGAGCGCGGTCTGCCGTGCGACGACCTCGTGCTCCGCCCGCATCAACCGCCAACCCCTGCGGAGCAGATAGGGGACCGACTTGCGTCCCTCGCGCAGATCCCGCCGGAACCGCCGCCAGGCGGTGACCAGCGGACGCCCGCTCAGGCACACCGCGTCACCCAGCACCCCGGCCGCGCGGCAGCGCTCGACGATCTCGGCAGCGAAGATCCCCTCGGCGACGAACACCGGCGCGCCGCCCAGTTCGAACTCGGTCATGCCGACGATCGAGCTGGTGGCGATGGAGTACACCGGAACCACCGCGGTACCGCCGCGCGCCGCCGTCTCGATCGCGGCGACCGCCGCGTCCGCGTCCCAGGACAGCGGCGAGTCCCAGTCCGTACCGCCACCGCCCGGCAGGGCGGGCAGAGTTGGGTCGTCGCCCTCCTTGTAGAAGTCGTCGAGGTTCAGCACCGGAAGCCCGGTACGGGCGGCGAGCGAACTCTTTCCGGAACCGGAGGGCCCGGTCAGCAGCACAACCCGGGAGGGAGAGGGCGCCGGGCGCGAAGCGCCTCGATCGAGGGCGGAGGCGGGCGACGGGTTGGAGGCAGTCACGGGACACCAGTGTGAGGCATACGACGCGCGGAAGCGCTGGTGGACCGTGCGTGATGAATCAACTACGCTGGGTGTTTACAGGTTTGTAGGTCAATGCCCTTGATGTCGGGTTAAGTCAGGTAGGTCGCCATGTCGTTCCGTATCCCAGCAGGCCGCGCGCTGCTCCGTACCGCGGTCGCCCTGTCCACCGCCGCGGGGGCCCTGGCGGCCAGCGCGGGTGCCGCCTCGGCCCGCAGCGAACTGCACCTGCCGGGCAGCGCGGACGTGGTGAGCGGCACGTTGCAGGGCCTGGACAGTTCGGTGGGCCCGGTCAAGCGCCTCCAGCTGTACCCGCTGGCGAAGACCACCGTCGACCCGCTGACCAACACCGTGGGCACCCAGATCGCCGACTTCAAGCCGATCAGCACCAAGGCGCTGACCAAGCCCTTCTCCGACGGCGACTCGCTGTCCCAACTCCCGCTGGTCGGCCCGATCACCAAAATCCTGCCGGGGGGCTGACCGCGAACGGCCGCCCCCCGGCAGGACCAACGAGGGTCACACCCCGATCGGATGCCAGACGGTCTTGGTCTCCAGGAACGCCAGCAGCCGGTCGGTGCCGGGCTCGGCCGACCAGTCCTCGTCACGCGGCCGCAGCACCCGCTTGAGGTTGTCGGCGGCGGCCGTCTCCAACGCGGTCGCCAACTCCGCGTCCGCGCCCGTCAGGTCGATCGCGTTGACATCGCTGTGGGCGGCCAGGTGCGGGCCCATCTCGGCCGCCTTGCCGGACAGCACGTTGACCACACCACCGGGCAGGTCCGAGGTGGCCAGCACCTCGCCCAGCGACAGTGCGGGCAGCGGAGACTTCTCCGAGGTCACCACCACGGCCGTGTTACCGGTCGCGATCACCGGTGCCAGCACCGAGACCAGCCCGAGGAACGAGGACTCCTGCGGCGCCAACACGGCCACCACACCGGTCGGTTCGGTGGTGGAGAGGTTGAAGTACGGCCCCGCGACCGGGTTCGCGGCGCCCGCGATCTGACCGATCTTGTCGGTCCAGCCCGCGTACCAGACCCAGCGGTCGACCGCCGCGTCCACCACGGCCGCCGCCTTCGACCTGGACAGCCCCTCGGCCTCGGCCACCTCGCGGACGAACTGCTCGCGACGGCCCTCCAGCATCTCGGCGATCCGGTAGAGGATCTGGCCGCGGTTGTACGCGGTCGCCCCGGACCAGCCGCCGAACGCCTTGCGTGCGGCGACCACCGCGTCCCGGGCGTCCTTGCGGGACGCCAGCGGGGCGTTGGCCAGCCAGTTGCCCTTGGGGTCCGTCACCTCGTACACCCGCCCGCTCTCGGACCGGGGGAACTTGCCCCCGACGAACAGCTTGTAGGTCTTGAAGACGCCCAACCTTGACTCAGACATTGAGGTACGCCTCCAGACCGTGACGGCCGCCCTCGCGACCGAAGCCCGACTCCTTGTAGCCGCCGAACGGCGAGGTCGGGTCGAACTTGTTGAACGTGTTGGCCCACACCACGCCGGCGCGCAGCTTGTCGGCCATCCACAGGATGCGGGATCCCTTCTCCGTCCAGATGCCCGCCGACAGTCCGTACGGGGTGTTGTTGGCCTTCTCCACCGCCTCCGCCGGAGTACGGAAGGTCAGCACCGACAGCACCGGCCCGAAGATCTCCTCGCGGGCGATCCGGTGTGCCTGGGTGACGCCGGTGAACAGCGTCGGCGCGAACCAGTAACCGGTGGACGGCAGTTCGCACTGCGGTGCCCAGCGCTCCGCGCCCTCGGCCTCGCCGCTGTCCGCCAGGGACTTGATGCGGGCCAGCTGCTCGGCGGAGTTGATCGCGCCGATGTCGGTGTTCTTGTCCAGCGGATCACCGACCCGCAGCGTCGACATGCGGCGCTTGAGCGCCTCCAGCAGCTCGTCCTGGACGGACTCCTGGACCAGCAGCCGGGAACCGGCGCAGCAGACGTGCCCCTGGTTGAAGAAGATGCCGTTGACGATGCCCTCGACGGCCTGGTCGATCGGCGCGTCCTCGAAGACGATGTTCGCCGCCTTGCCGCCGAGTTCCAGCGTCAGCTTCTTCTCGGTGCCCGCGACGGTACGGGCGATCGCCTTGCCGACCTCCGTGGAGCCGGTGAACGCCACCTTGTTGACGTCCGGGTGGGCGACCAGCGCGGCGCCCGTACTCCCGTCACCGGTGAGGATGTTGACGACACCCTTGGGCAGCCCCGCCTGGCGGCAGATGTCCGCGAAGAACAGCGCCGACAGCGGTGTGGTCTCGGCGGGCTTGAGCACCACCGTGTTGCCGCAGGCCAGCGCGGGGGCGATCTTCCACGCCAGCATCAGCAGCGGGAAGTTCCACGGGATGACCTGACCGGCCACGCCCAGCGGCTTGGGGTCGGAACCGAAGCCCGCGTGGCCGAGCTTGTCCGCCCAGCCCGCGTAGTAGAAGAAGTGCGCGGCGACCAGCGGCAGATCGGCGTCCCGCGACTCGCGGATCGGCTTGCCGTTGTCCAGCGACTCCAGCACCGCCAGCTCACGCGAGCGCTCCTGGATGATCCGGGCGATCCGGAACAGGTACTTGGCGCGCTCGGCACCCGGCAGCGCCGACCACTTCTCGAACGCCTTGCGGGCGGCCCTGACCGCCGCGTCCACATCCGACTGACCGGCCTGAGCGACCTCGGACAGGACCTCCTCGCTGGACGGCGAGACGGTCTTGAAGACCTTGCCGTCCTCCGCGGGGCGGAACTCGCCGTCGACGAACAGTCCGTAGGACGGCGCGATGTCGACAACGGACCGCGACTCGGGCGCCGGTGCGTACTCGAAAGCCATGTTGATCAGTCCACCGTCACGTAGTCGGGACCGGAGTACCGGCCGGTGCTCAGCTTCTGACGCTGCATCAGCAGGTCGTTCAGCAGGCTGGAGGCGCCGAAGCGGAACCACTCCGGGGTCAGCCACTCCGCGCCCAGCGTCTCGTTCACCATCACCAGGTACTTGATGGCGTCCTTGGTGGTGCGGATGCCGCCCGCGGGCTTCACACCGACCTGTACGCCGGTGGCGTCGCGGAAGTCCCGTACCGCCTCCAGCATCAGCAGGGTGTTCGGCGGGGTGGCGTTGACCGTGACCTTGCCGGTGGAGGTCTTGATGAAGTCGGCGCCCGCGAGCATCGACAGCCAGGAGACCCGGCGGATGTTGTCGTAGGTCGCCAACTCGCCGTTCTCGAAGATCACCTTGAGGTGCGCGGCGGTACCGTCGGGACGGGCGCAGGCCGCCTTGACCGCCTTGATCTCCTCGAAGACCTGAAGGTAGCGGCCGGACAGGAAGGCGCCGCGGTCGATGACCATGTCGATCTCGTCCGCGCCCGCGGCCACCGCGTCGGCGGTGTCGGCCAGCTTCACCGGCAAGGCGGCGCGCCCGGCCGGGAAGGCGGTGGCGACCGACGCCACGTGGATGCCCGAGCCGTCGAGCGCCTCCTTGGCGGTCTTCACCATGTCCGGGTAGACGCAGATCGCGGCGACCTTGGGGGTCGTACGGTCGGTCGGGTCGGGGTGGACGCCCTTGGCGCACAGCGCCCGGACCTTGCCCGGGGTGTCGGCGCCTTCCAGGGTCGTCAGGTCGATCATCGAGATCGCCAGGTCGATGGCGTACGCCTTCGCCGTGGTCTTGATCGAACGGGTGCCGAGCGTGGCGGCACGGCCTTCGAGGCCGACCGCGTCGACGCCGGGCAGCCCGTGCAGGAACCGGCGCAGCGCTGCGTCGGACGCGGTGACGTCGGCCATCGACGCCAGCCGCTCCGCGGCCTGCGGGCTGTATGCGGGCGTGAGGGGCCCGGGGGTCTGCATGGTCACCAGCAGAGCATATCTACGCGCGTAGCGCTTGACTAGCCCTCGGGGGTGACGACGGCGACGACGCAAGCCCCGGGCGGGCGCGAAGCGCCCACGGGCGGTGCAGCGGTGAACGTAACGCATCCCGGATGGGGCCGTGTCCCGGGCCCCGCTCCCGGAGGGCAAGCTCACGTCGGGGAGCCGTCGGAAAAACCGCTCCCGTCGTGCAGAATCGTCCGCATGACGAGCGAGCAGAAGTACGCCGACCGGGCGTTCCGGTCACCGATGGGCATTGCCGGGGGAGTGCTGCTGCTCGCGATCGGCGGATGGCTGGTCGGCGACGCGGTGGCGCACGGCACCGGCCGGACGCCCTGGTTGGCGCTGGCCGCACTGCTGCTCGCCGCGCCGTTGGTGATCGCCTTCACCATCCGCCCGGTGGTCTACGCGAGCGACGCGCGGATGCTGGTGCGCAACCCGTTCCGCTCCATCACCATCCCGTGGGCGGCGGTGGAGGCCGTCCGCTCCGGATACTCCAGTGAAGTCCTCGCCGGTGGGCGGAAGTTCCAGCTCTGGTCGGTCCCCGTCTCGCTGCGCGCCCGTAAGCGCGCCGCCCGCCAGGCCGCCCGGGCGACCGCCGAGGACCCCTTCGGCCGCGGCCCGCGCGCCCTGCGCCTGCGCCCCGACGCACCCCTGCGCGCCCCCGCCGACCAGGCCGTGGACGACCTGCGGGAACTCGCCGAGCGGCACGCGGGGGGCGAGGCCGCCAAGGGCGAGATCAGCGTCCGCTGGGCGTACGAGATCATCGCGCCCGCGGTCGTCGGCGGCATCGCTCTGGTGGTGCTGCTGGCTACTGGCTGAGCTGCCGCTCAGACTGGCTTTTGGGGTGGCTTCCGGCCGCCCACCGGTTTGCCGTCCGGCTGCTCGCCGTTGCTTACGGTGGCGTGGGTGTTGTGGTGCTACTGCGCTGCCAGTGCGTGTTTTTTGGCGGTGCGCCCGCCCACCCACCCGTTTGCCGTCGGCCTTTGGGTGCCGTCGCGCCCTGTCGTCGGTGGGTCGGGGACGCGCCGGGGTGACTCCTCGGGTGGCTCCCTGCGCCGGAACCGGGACTTTCCGGGAAGTTCGATCGCCACCCTGCGGGGACACCCCGGCACGTCCCCTTCCGCCGGTTTCCGCGCTGCGGCGGGGTGCCCAAAGGCGGGCAGGGGGTGCGTTTGCATTTGCGCTTGCCCCTTCGGGGCTCGCGCTCCCGCCCGGCCGCAGCGCGGCGATTCACGGAAGGAGACACCCCCGGTGCGCCCTCGACCCACCGACGACCGTGCGCGAAGGCCGACGGCAAACGGGTGGGTGGGCGGGCGGAAACCCGCCCGCCCACCAGGCGAACCGTCAGATACCGGCCGCGGCCGACAGATCCTTCTTGAGCGCCGCCAGCACCTCGCTGGCGGCGCCCCGCGCGGACGGCAGCGCATCGAGCCCGGCCACCGGGACAACCGCCTCCAGGTAGCACTTCAGCTTCGGCTCGGTGCCGCTCGGCCGGACGATGACCCGTGCCGCGGAGACCGTCCCGCCGCCCGCGAGGTGGTAGCGCAGGCCGTCGGTCGGCGGCAGCTGGTCGCTGCCCTGGCTGAGGTCCTCCGCCGAGGTGACGGCGAGACCGGCCAGCTGCGAGGGCGGCTGCTCGCGCAGCCGCCGCATCGCGTCGGCGATCAGCGTCAGATCGGCGACCCGCACCGACAACTGGTCGGTGGCGTGCAGCCCGTGCCGGACGGCAAGCTCGTCCAGCAGGTCGCTGAGGGTGCGGCCCTCAGCCTTCAGACCGGCCGCCAGCTCGGCGACGAGCAGCGCCGCCGTGATGCCGTCCTTGTCCCGTACGCCCTCGGGGTCGACGCAGTAGCCGAGCGCCTCCTCGTACCCGTACCGCAGACCGGGCACCCGGGCGATCCACTTGAAGCCCGTGAGGGTGTCCTGGTACGGCAGCCCGGCCGCCGTGGCGATCCGCGAGAGCAGCGAGGACGACACGATCGAGGCCGCCAGCGTGCCCTTCGCGCCCCTGCGCACCAGGTGCTCGGCGAGCAGGGCGCCCACCTCGTCACCGCGCAGCATCCGCCAGCCACTCGCCGCGGCGGCGTCCGGTACGGCCACCGCGCAGCGGTCCGCGTCCGGGTCGTTGGCGATCACGATGTCCGGGTGCTCGGCACGGGCGTGCGCGAACGACAGGTCCATCGCCCCCGGCTCCTCCGGGTTGGGGAAGGCCACCGTCGGGAAGTCCGGATCGGGCTGCGCCTGCTGCGGTACGACCGCCGGGGCCGGGAAACCGGTCCGCGCGAACGCGGCGGTCAGCACGTCGGCGCCGACGCCGTGCATCGGCGTGTACACGACGGAGACATCGCGCGGGCCGCCCGGGGCGACCACGGTCCCGGCGCGGGCGAGGTACGCCTCGACGATCCCGTCGTCCAGCGTCCGCCAGCCGCCGTCGGCCAGCGGCACCTCGGCCAGCGCGCCGATCGCGGCGATCTGCGCGGCGATCCCGGCGTCCGCGGGCGGCACGATCTGCGAGCCGTCACCGAGGTAGACCTTGTAGCCGTTGTCCCGCGGCGGGTTGTGGCTGGCGGTCACCATCACACCGGCCGCCGCGCCCAACTCCCGGATGGCGAAAGCCAGTACCGGCGTGGGCAGCGACCGCGGCAGCAGGGCGGCACGCAGTCCGGCACCGGTCACCACGGCCGCGGTGTCCCGCGCGAAGTCGTACGACTTGTGGCGGGCGTCGTACCCGATCACCACCAGGCCGTCGGCGTGGCCCTGCGACCTGAGGTACGCGGCCAGGCCCGCCGCCGCACGGATCACCACGGCGCGGTTCATCCGCATCGGTCCCGCGCCCAGCTCGCCCCGGAGTCCGGCGGTGCCGAACTGGAGGGTCCCGGAGAAGCGCTCGGCGATCTCCGCCTCCGCCTCCGGCGTGCCGGCGTCGATCAGCGCGGCCAGCTCGGCGCGGGTCTCCGGATCGGGGTCCTCGGCCAGCCAGGCGCGAGCCCGGGTCAGCGTGTCCATTGCCATCTGCGGCTCCTTGCGGTGAGTTAGATGCGGCCGAGCACCTGGGCGAGGAGGCTGCCCATCCGGGTGGCGGAGTCGCGGCCGGCTTCCAGGACCTCTTCGTGGTTGAGCGGCTCGCCGGTCATGCCCGCGGCGAGGTTGGTCACCAGCGAGATGCCCAGCACCTCGGCGCCCGCCTCACGGGCGGCGATCGCCTCCAGCGTGGTCGACATACCCACCAGGTCGCCGCCGATCGCCCGGACCATGCCGATCTCGGCCGGGGTCTCGTAGTGCGGGCCGGGCAGCTGCACGTAGACGCCCTCGGTCAGCGTCGCGTCGACCTCCTTGCACAGCGCGCGCAGCCGCGGCGAGTACAGGTCGGTGAGGTCCACGAAGTTGGCGCCCACGATCGGCGAGGTCGCCGTCATGTTGATGTGGTCGCTGATCAGGACGGCTTCGCCCGGCTTGAACGTGGGGCGCAGGCCTCCGCAGCCGTTGGTCAGCACGACGGTCTTGCAGCCCGCGGCCACGGCGGTACGGACGCCGTGCACGACGGGGGCCACGCCGCGGCCCTCGTACAGGTGGGTGCGGCCCAGGAAGACCAGGGCGCGCTTCTCGCCGATCCGGACGGAACGGATCTTGCCCGCGTGGCCGGCGACGGCCGGCGGGGGGAAGCCGGGGAGCTCGGTGACGGAGAACTCGTGCTCGGGGTCGCCGAGGGCGTCGGCGGCCGGGACCCAGCCGGAGCCCATGACGAGCGCGACGTCGTGGGTCTCGGCGCCGGTCAGCTCGCGCAGACGGGTCGCCGCCTCGCTTGCGGCGGCGTACGGGTCGGTGGGGAGATTTGCGGTTGCGTTCACGCGGAGAGGGTAGCGCGCGTATGGCTACGCGCGTAGATGCATTTCATCACGTTTCCGCTCACGCTGGTGTTCGGGTTTACGCCCAAGCCGCCCGCCCGTTCGCCGTCGGCCTTTGCCTGATCGTTGCGAGCGGGTGCGAGTTGGGGGCGCGGCTGCGCCGCGGGTGCGGGGGTGGGCGGGTGGAACCGTTGGCGCGCCGCTAGCAGGGGCGCTTGCGCAGTTCCATGACGTAGTCGTGGGGCGCCCCGCAGGACTCCGCCGCGTCGGCGATCTCGCCGAGATACCGGGCCGAGGGCAGCCCGCCCTCGTAGTCGTTCAGCACGTAGACCCACGCCGCGACGTCGCCGTCCAACGTGTGCACCCGTACCGTCGTACGACGGTAGATGCCCAGCGGCAGGCCCTCCCACCGGTCCATCGACTCCTCATCGATGGACGCGATGTCGTAGAGACCTACGAAAACCTGGTGCAGGGGGTCTTCGACCAGCGTCGCCAGCGCGCCCTCCCACCCCATCTGCTCGCCGCCGAACGTCAGCCGCCAGCCGTTGAGCCAGCCCGTGCCACGCAGCGGCGAATGGGGTGCGCGGCGGGTCATCAGTCGCGCATCGAGGTTCCCGGCGTAGGCGGCGTAGAGCGACATGGCGGCAAGGGTACGGGAACCGCCTCTCAGCCGGGTAGGCAAGATCCAGATCGGTCCTGACCCCGGAGAGCGGCCCCGAGGAGAGAAGAACGGCCCGGGTGCGGGACAATGGAGCACGTGACTCGGATCGTGATCATCGGTGGCGGACCCGGCGGATACGAGGCGGCGCTGGTCGCGGCCCAACTGGGCGCGGAGGTGACCGTCGTTGACTGCGACGGTCTGGGCGGAGCGTCGGTGCTCACCGACTGCGTACCGTCGAAGACGCTGATCGCCACAGCCGAGGTCATGACGACCTTTGACTCTTCCTACGAGGAGCTCGGCATCATCGTGGCGGACGACACGCCCGCCATCGAGCAGTCCGCCCGGGTCGTCGGGGTCGACCTGGGCAAGGTCAACCGCCGGGTGAAGCGCCTGGCGCTGGCCCAGTCGCACGACATCACCGCCTCCGTGACCCGCGCCGGCGCCCGGGTGCTGCGCGGCCGGGGCCGACTGGAGCCGCAGCAGGCGGCGGACGGCTCGCGTACCGTCACGGTGACCGCCGCCGACGGGTCCACCGAGACGCTGACCGCCGACGCCGTACTGATCGCCACCGGCGCGCACCCGAGGGAGATCCCGGACGCCCTGCCGGACGGCGAGCGGATCCTGAACTGGACGCAGGTCTACGACCTCGACGAGCTGCCCGAGGAGCTCATCGTGGTCGGGTCCGGTGTGACCGGCGCCGAGTTCGCCGGTGCCTACCAGGCGCTGGGCTCGAAGGTGACCCTGGTCTCGTCGCGCGACCGGGTGCTGCCCGGTGAGGACCCGGACGCCGCCGCCGTGCTGGAGGACGTCTTCCGGCGGCGCGGCATGAACGTGATGGCCCGCTCCCGGGCCGCCGCCGCCAAGCGGGTCGGTGACCGGGTCGAGGTGACGCTGGCGGACGGCCGGGTGATCACCGGTACGCACTGTCTGATGGCGGTCGGCTCGATACCGAACACCGCCGGGATCGGCCTTGAGGAGGCCGGGGTCAAGCTCAAGGAGTCCGGCCACATCTGGACCGACAAGGTCTCCCGTACCACGGCGCCCGGTGTGTACGCGGCCGGTGACTGCACCGGCGTGCTGGCGCTGGCGTCGGTGGCGGCGATGCAGGGCCGGATCGCGATGTACCACTTCCTCGGCGACGCGGTCGCCCCGCTGAACCTGAAGACGGTGTCGGCGAACGTGTTCACCGACCCGGAGATCGCCACCGTCGGCTACAGCCAGGCGGACGTGGACAACGGCGTCATCGACGCTCGGATGGTGAAGCTGCCGCTGCTGCGCAACCCGCGGGCGAAGATGCAGGGCATCAGGGACGGTTTCGTGAAGCTGTTCTGCCGTCCGGGCACCGGCATCGTGGTCGGTGGTGTGGTGGTTTCCCCGCGTGCCAGTGAACTGATCCACCCGATCTCGATCGCGGTCGACAACAACCTCACGGTCGAGCAGATCGCCAACGCCTTCACGGTCTACCCGTCGCTGTCGGGTTCGCTCGCGGAGGTCGCCAGGCAGTTGCACAACCGCAAGACGACCAACGCGTAGCAACCGACGCACGGTCACCGAAGGTAGTGCGCCCGCGCCCCTGGTTCCTATAGCACTCGCACGGCGCGCACATGAACAACTTCTGTTAATTGGTGCAAACTGCTGAAACTAGACGCCTGTTGGCATTACTGTCAGTTTCGTGTTCGCAGCAGAACGTCGTCAGTTGATCCTCGAAATGGTGCGAGCGAACGGGGCGGTCTCGCTCCGTGAACTCGCCCGCGTCGTCCAGACCTCCGAAGTGACCGTACGGCGGGACGTGCGGGCGCTTGAGGCCGAAGGACTGCTCGACCGCCGGCACGGCGGTGCCGTGTTGCCGGGCGGTTTCACCAGGGAATCCGGCTTTCCGCAGAAAACCCATCTAGCGACCGCGGAGAAGACGGCGATCGCCGATCTCGCGGCCGGTCTCGTCGAGGAGGGCGAGGCCATCGTCGTGGGTGCCGGGACCACCACGCAGGAGCTGGCCCGTCGGCTCGCGCGCATTCCCGGCCTCACCGTGGTCACCAACTCCCTACTGGTCGCACAGGCGTTGGCACACGCCAACCGGGTCGAGGTCGTCATGACCGGTGGCACGTTGCGCGGCTCGAACTACGCACTCGTCGGCAGCGGCGCCGAACAGTCACTCCAGGGGCTACGGGTGACCAGGGCGTTCCTGTCCGGCAGCGGGCTGACCGCGGAACGCGGTCTGTCCACCTCCAACATGCTCTCCGCCAGCGTGGACCGCGCCCTGGTGCAGGCCGCCGCCGAGGTCGTGGTGCTGGCCGATCACAGCAAGCTCGGCACGGACACCATGTTCCAGACCGTGCCGTCCGATGTCATAACCCATCTCGTCACCGACGAGCCCCCGATGGGCGATGACCGCGCGGCGACCGAACTACAGGCGCTCGCTGACTGCGGTGTGCGCATCACTGTCGCTTCCGTTTCACCCTCGGACGGGGGTGAGGCAAGCGGCGGGCGGACCCGAAGAGACGTTCCGGTGCCGGGCCCGCGCCGGCACGTCCGGCCGGGCGGCGGCCAGCCGGGGGCGACCCTGCGCAGCGCCCCGCTGCCACCGGAGCAGTCGACCGCGGGCCGGGTGGCCGATCTCGCCCCGCGCCGAAGGTAGTTCAGTCCTTCGCACGTAGCCCGTACAGCGTGAGTGTGAGGAGCCGTTCGGCGATCTCCGGGTCGTCGGGGGTCTTCTCCGCGGCCAGCCCGATGACATGGGTGAGCTGCAACAGGTCGGGTATGTTCGCGTCCTCGCGTACCAGCCCGGCCTGTTGGGCCCGTGCCAGCAGTTCGCCGCCCGCCTCGCGCATCGGGACCTTGCACGCGGTCATCGTGGCGCCCGCACCGCGCGCGCGGTCCGACTCCATCAGCGCGGCGGCCAGACCGCGGTACGTGCTGGCGTGCCGCAGCACCGCCCGCAGCCACTCGGCCAGGCCCTCGAAAGGATCGTCGGCGTCGCCGAGTTCGGCGGCGTAGGCGACCAGCTTGTCCACTTCCTCCTGGTACACCGCGTCGATCAGGGCGATACGGCAGGGGAAGTGGCGGTACAGGGTGCCGATGCCCACTCGGGCGCGGCGTGCGATGTCCTCCAGCGAGGCGTTGGTGCCCTGCTCAAGGAACGCGGCCTTGGCCTCCGTCACCAGGCGCTCGTAGTTGCGCCGCGCATCGGCCCGCATCGGCTTCGCCATCGCCCGACCCTTCCGTACCGCTTCCGCCCCCGACTCTCCTGCTTCCAGAATGGCATTCTCCCTACGAACAACGATGGCCCGGCCGACGCGTGCGTCGGCCGGGCCATCGGCTGTTGGCGGGTTCAGTCCTTGATCTCGCAGATGACGGCGCCGGAGGAGAGGGAGGAGCCGACTTCGGCGGTGAGGGACTTGACGGTGCCGGAGCGGTGGGCGTTGATGGGCTGTTCCATCTTCATCGCTTCCAACACCACGATCAGGTCGCCCTCGTTGACCTCCTGGCCCTCCTCGACCGCGACCTTGACGATGGTGCCCTGCATCGGCGAGGCCAGGGCGTCGCCGGAGGCGGCCGGACCGGACTTCTTGGTGGCCTTGCGGCGCGGTGCCTTCTTCGCGCCCGCCGGAGCGGCGGCGGTGGCGACGCCCAGCGATGCCGGAAGTGTCACTTCCAGGCGCTTGCCGCCGACCTCGACGACCACGGTTTCGCGGGCGTTGTCGGTTTCTTCCTCGTCCGTGGCCGCGCCGGTGAACGGCGGGATGGTGTTGGCGAACTCGGTTTCGATCCACCGGGTGTGGACGGTGAAGGGGTCGGTGGAGTCGGTGAGTTCGGGGGCGAAGGCGGGGTCGGTGACCACGGCGCGGTGGAAGGGGATGGCGGTGGCCATGCCCTCGACGTCGAACTCGGCCAGCGCTCGCTTGGCGCGCTGCAGGGCCTGCTTGCGGGTGGCGCCGGTGATGATGAGTTTGGCGAGCAGGGAGTCCCAGGCGGGGCCGATGACGCTGCCGGTCTCGACTCCGGCGTCCAGGCGCACGCCGGGGCCGGCGGGCGGGCTGAAGCGGGTGACGGTGCCGGGGGCGGGCAGGAAGTTGCGGCCGGGGTCCTCGCCGTTGATGCGGAACTCGAAGGCGTGGCCGCGCAGGGGCGGGTCGTCGTAGCCCAGTTCCTCGCCGTCGGCGATGCGGAACATCTCGCGGACCAGGTCGATGCCGGTGACTTCTTCGGTGACCGGGTGTTCGACCTGCAGGCGGGTGTTGACCTCCAGGAAGGAGATGGTGCCGTCCTGGCCGACGAGGAACTCACACGTTCCGGCGCCGACGTAGCCGGCCTCCTTCAAGATGGCCTTGGAAGCGCGGTACAGCTCGGCGTTCTGCTCGGGGGTCAGGAACGGTGCCGGGGCTTCCTCGACCAGTTTCTGGTGGCGGCGCTGCAGGGAGCAGTCGCGGGTGGAGACCACGACGACGTTGCCGTGGGTGTCGGCCAGGCACTGGGTTTCGACGTGGCGGGGGCGGTCGAGGTAGCGCTCGACGAAGCATTCTCCGCGGCCGAAGGCGGCCACGGCCTCGCGGACGGCGGATTCGTAGAGTTCGGGGACTTCTTCGAGGGTGCGGGCGACCTTCAGGCCGCGTCCGCCACCGCCGAAGGCGGCCTTGATCGCGATGGGCAGGCCGTGCTGCTGGGCGAACTCGACGACCTCGTCTGCGCCGTTGACGGGGTCGGGGGTGCCGGCGACCAGGGGGGCTCCGGCGCGTTGGGCGATGTGCCGGGCGGCGACCTTGTCGCCGAGGTCGCGGATGGCCTGGGGCGGCGGGCCGATCCAGATCAGTCCGGCGTCCAGGACGGCCTGGGCGAACTCGGCGTTCTCGGACAGGAAGCCGTATCCGGGGTGGACGGCGTCCGCGCCGGAGTCGGCGGCGGCCTTGAGTACCTTGGCGATGTCCAGGTAACTGGTGGCGGGCGTGTCGCCGCCGAGTGCGTAGGCCTCGTCGGCCGTGCGCACGTGCAGCGCGTCCCGGTCCGGGTCCGCGTAGACGGCCACGCTGGCGATACCGGCGTCCTGGCAAGCACGAGCGACACGAACGGCGATTTCACCGCGGTTCGCGATCAGCACCTTACGCACGATGGCTCCCTCCTTGAAACAAGGTGAGTTTAGGGACTGCCGACACGTCGTGCCGACCCACCCCTATGGGTGACCTTGCCCACACGCAGGGTGGTGCCATGTTCCCGGAGGACGCTTCAACCCTTGTCGCACCAAGGTACGCCCGTGTTTCGCCACTGATCACCGGCCCTGTGGCGGGGTTGGCGCGATGTGCCGGGACATGGGGTGTGGCGCGATTTCTTTGTGGGAACTCCACGACTCCGGGGCGGAAAGTTTGCCGGGTGTTGGCGCACGCCAGGCTGACGGCGGCGCAGCCCCTGAGACCCCCTAGCGCACGACTCTTGCCCGGGCCATTACCCGTTAGTAGCGTCGGCTTCGTCGATACCGGCGGTAACGAGTGGGGCGAAGGGCTCGGACCCGGCGCCCTTGGGGAGGTGGGGGAGGATGCGCAGACCGGTGGCGGCGGTCGCGGCGGGCGTGCTGGTCATCGAGGCGGTCGTCATCGCGTTCGTCAACCTCGTGCTCGGGTTGGCGGTGAAACGTCAAAGCATGTCGCTCGGCGGGCTGGCGCCCGGCGCCATGTCGACCGGGGCGTTCGCCGCGGGGGCGGCCTTCGCGCTGTTCCTGCTCTGCTGTGCGGCGATAGCGGTGCGGGCGGCGATCGTCGACCGCTCGCCCGGACGGTTCGCCCGGATCGCGCTGGTGGTCTGCGCGGTGCTGCACTGCGTGCTCGGCGCGGCCGTGGTGGGGATGGTCGGGTGGCTGGCGTTCGTCGCGATGATGGTGACGCTCGGGCTGGTGGTGGCGACACTCGTGCTCTACGCCGAGCTGGGTGCGCCGCGAAACGGCGCGGCACCAGAGGGCGGTGGAACCGCTAGCCCCACAAGTCCGTGATACGAACGCCCAGTTGGGACAGCAGTCGCCGCAGCAGCGGCAGCGAGAGGCCGATCACATTGCCCGGGTCGCCGTCGATGCCCTCGATGAACGGGGCCGAGCGGCCGTCCAGGGTGAACGCGCCCGCCACATAGAGCGGTTCGCCGCTGGCGACGTACGCCTCGATCTCGGCGTCGTCCGGCGAGCCGAACCGTACGGTCGTTGAGGCCGTCTCGCTGACCTGCCTGCCGCTCGCGGTGTCGATCACGCAGTGCCCGGTGCGCAGCACGCCGGTGCGGCCACGCATGGCCTGCCAGCGGGCCATGGCGTCGGCGGCGTCCAGCGGCTTGCCCAGCGCGCGGCCGTCGAGGTCCAGCACCGAGTCGCAGCCGACGACGAGTTCGCCGCCGGTCAGCCCGTCCGCCACCGCGGCCGCCTTGGCCTCGGCCAGTACCCGGGCCAGTTCGCCCGGGGTCGGCGCGCTGATGGCGTCCTCGTCGACCCCGCTGACCACGACCTTCGGGTCCAGCCCGGCCTGCTTGAGCAGGCCCAGGCGGGCGGGGGAGGCGGAGGCGAGGACGAGGGGACGCGCAGCGGTCATGGGCATCAGGGTAGTCAGCCCGGGACCGGCCCTCGGACCGGCCCCGGCGGCGGCCCCGCGGTCAGGCCGGCCAGTACGTGCTGCGCCAGGCCGTCGGGCCCGGCCGCGGCATTCGGCGCAGCGTGATGTTGCGCGCCGGGTCGGCCCAGGCGTTCAGCGTGCGCGCGCCGCCCGTCCCGCCCGGGACGGCCGCCGCGCGCGCCTGTACCACCGCCAGCGCGGCGGCCAGCTCCTCGGGGGTCGGATTGCCCCTTACGACCTTGATCACGATCAACGGCCCTTCTGGCGGCGGAAGTTACAGCGGGATGTTGCCGTGCTTCTTGGGCGGCAGGCTCTCGCGCTTGTTGCGCAGCGTCCGCAGCGCCTTGACGATGTGGCCGCGGGTCTCGGACGGCGGGATGACCGCGTCCACATAACCGCGCTCGGCCGCGATGTACGGGTTGAGCAGCGTGTCCTCGTACTCGGTGATCAAGTCCTGGCGCAGCGCGTCCGGGTCGGCGGCCTCCGCCAGGCTGCGGCGGTGCAGGATGTTGACCGCGCCCTGGGCGCCCATCACCGCGATCTGGGCGGTGGGCCACGCCAGGTTGATGTCCGCGCCGAGGTGCTTGGAGCCCATGACGTCGTAAGCGCCGCCGTACGCCTTGCGCGTGATCACCGTGATCAGCGGGACCGTCGCCTCCGCGTACGCGAAGATCAGCTTGGCGCCGCGCCGGATGATGCCGTTCCACTCCTGGTCGGTACCGGGCAGGAAGCCGGGCACGTCCACGAAGGTCAGCACCGGGATGTTGAAGCTGTCGCAGGTGCGGACGAAGCGCGCAGCCTTCTCGGAGGCGTCGATGTCCAGGCAACCGGCGAACTGCATCGGCTGGTTGCCCACCACGCCGACCGGATGGCCCTCGACCCGCCCGAAGCCGGTGAGGATGTTCGGCGCGAACAGAGCCTGGGTCTCCAGGAACTCACCGTCGTCCAGCACGTGCTCGAAGACCGTGTGCATGTCGTACGGCTGGTTGGCGGAGTCCGGGATCAGCGTGTCCAGCTCCAGGTCCGCGTCGGTGACCGTCAGGTCGGCCTCCTCGGCGAACGCCGGCGGTTCCTGGAGGTTGTTGCTCGGCAGGTACGCCAGCAGCGCCTTGACGAACTCGATGGCGTCCTTCTCGTCGCCCGCCATGTGGTGCGCGTTGCCGGACTTGGTGCTGTGGCTGCGGGCGCCGCCCAACTCCTCGAAGCCGACGTCCTCTCCGGTGACCGTCTTGATGACGTCGGGCCCGGTGATGAACATGTGCGAGGTCTGGTCGACCATCACCACGAAGTCGGTGATCGCGGGCGAGTACACCGCACCGCCCGCGCACGGCCCCATGATCAGCGAGATCTGCGGAATCACGCCCGACGCATGGGTGTTGCGCCGGAAGATCTCGCCGTACATGCCCAGCGAGGCCACGCCCTCCTGGATGCGTGCGCCGCCGGAGTCGTTGATGCCGATGACCGGGCAGCCGGTCTTCAGCGCGAAGTCCATCACCTTGACGATCTTCTCGCCGAACACCTCGCCGAGCGCACCGCCGAAGACCGTGAAGTCCTGGGAGAACACCGCCACCGGACGGCCGTCCACGGTGCCGTAACCGGTGACCACACCGTCGCCGTAAGGACGGTTCTTCTCCAGCCCGAAGTTGGTGGAGCGGTGCCGGGCGAACTCGTCCAACTCCACGAACGAGCCTTCGTCCAGCAGCATGGTGACCCGCTCACGCGCGGTCAGCTTGCCCTTGGCGTGCTGTTTCTCCACCGCGCGCTCGGAGCCCGCGTGGGTGGCCTGCTCAATTCGACGGCGCAGGTCCGCCAGCTTGCCAGCGGTGGTGTGACTGCTTACCCCGGATTCCGGGGCGTTCTCCGGCTCGGCCATCTCAGGCGGCTCTCCTGCTCTCGTCGGTGTCTCGTCGAAGGGTTCGTACGGGCACAGGTGACTGGCGGGTAACGCTGTCGTAGCGTAACGGCGCGGGTGCGCGGTGGGCACTGCGGCGTTGGACACACTGCGCAGGCGCGCCCCCTAGGCTGCGGGTATGACCTCCTCAAACCGCTGGTCGGACCTGGAGCGGCCGCCGCTCAACGAGTCCACGTTGCGCCGCGCGCTGCTCACCTCGCCGGGCCTGTGGACCGCGTTGGACGTGGTCGCCGACACCGGTTCCACCAACAGCGACCTGGTGGCCCGCGCCAAGGCGGGCGCCGCCGAGGGCGCGGTGCTGGTGGCCGAGGGGCAGTCCGCGGGGCGCGGCCGCCTGGAACGCCGTTGGACGGCGCCCGCCCGCTCCGGTCTGTTCTTCTCCATACTGCTCCGGCCCGGCCTGCCGACGCCGGACGGCAGGCCGGCGGTGCCGGTGGACCGGTGGGGCTGGCTGCCGCTGCTCGCCGGGGTGGCCACCGCCGCCGCCGTGTCCCGCACGGCGGGCGTCGACACCGCGCTGAAGTGGCCCAACGACCTGCTGGTGTCGGTCGGCGGCGAGGAGCGCAAGACCGCCGGGATCCTGGCCGAGCGGGCCGACGACACCGGGCTGGTCATCGGCGTCGGGCTCAACGTCAGCCTGCGCGAGGACGAACTGCCGGTGCCCACCGCCGCCTCGCTCGCCCTGGCCGGTGCGCCGGTGCTGGACCGCGACCCGCTGCTGCGGGCCGTGCTGCGCTCGGTCGCCGAGTGGTACGGGCGGTGGCGGGCGGTGGACGGCGATCCGCACGAGTGCCGTCTCCAGGAGGCGTACGCGGCCGGGTGCGCGACCCTCGGCCGCACTGTTCGGGCCGAACTGCCCGGTGGGCGCGAACTGGTCGGCGAGGCGGTGGCGGTGGACTCCGACGGGAGGCTGGTGATTTCCGCCGGGGGACGGCAGGAGCCGGTCGGCGCGGGCGATGTGGTGCACATACGGCCGGTGGCGGGCCACGACGCGGAAAGCGACCGGGGAGACGAGCGGTGACGGTGCGCCGGATGGCCGACGGCGGTGCCTCGCGCGGTGGTGCGAGCGTGAGCTACGGCACACTGCCGTATTGTTGACGGGACGTTCCCCAGGGCTCGCGGCGTCAGCCGTCACGGTGTCCGGGACCCCAGTGATCGGAAGGGCAGTGATCAGGGATCAGGCAGGGGGCGGCCGGTGAGCGCGGACGACGCGGCGAACTCGCCGCACCACGCGGCCGGTGACTCCGGCTCGCCGGAACCGCCGGGCGGTCGAGGACCAGCGGACGCGGGCGGGCAGGAGGCGTTCGACGAGCGGGCGACGCCGGACGAGCGGGCCGAGCAGGAGTCGGCCGAGGCGGCTGAGTCGGCCGAGGCGGTGAGCGGGGAGAATCCGCTGGCGTTGCGCCTGGAGCAGATGATCCTGGGCGCCGAACGCCACTACACGCCCTTCCAGGCGGCGCGCAGCGCCGGTGTCTCGATGGAGTTGGCGTCGCGCTTCTGGCGGGCGATGGGCTTCGCCGACATCGGCCAGGCCAAGGCGCTCACCGAGGCCGATGTGCTGGCGCTGCGGCGGCTCGCCGGTCTGGTGGAGGCCGGGCTGCTCAGCGAGTCGATGGCGGTGCAGGTGGCCCGGTCCACCGGCCAGACCACGGCCCGGCTGGCCGACTGGCAGACCGACTCCTTCCTGGAGGGTCTCACCGAGCCGCCGGAGCCGGGGATGACCCGGGCCGAGGTGGCCTACCCGCTGGTCGAACTGCTGCTGCCGGAGCTTGAGGAGTTCCTGGTCTACGTGTGGCGGCGTCAGCTCGCCGCCGCCACCAGCCGGATCGCCCGGGCCGACGACGAGGAAGCGGTCAGCCGCCGGCTGGCCGTGGGCTTCGCCGACCTGGTCGGGTTCACCCGGCTCACCCGACGCCTGGAAGAGGAGGAACTGGGCGAGCTGGTGGAGGCGTTCGAGACCACCTCCGCGGACCTGGTGGCCGCCCACGGCGGGCGGCTGATCAAGACGCTCGGCGACGAGGTGTTGTTCGTGGCCGACGATCCCGGGGTCGCCGCCGAGATCGGGCTGCGGCTGATCGAGACCATGACCGGCGACGAGACGATGCCCGCGCTGCGGGTCGGCATGGCCTTCGGGACGGTGACGACCCGGATGGGCGATGTGTTCGGTACGACGGTGAACCTGGCGAGCAGGCTGACCTCGATAGCGCCCCGGGACGCGGTCCTGGTGGACGGCGAGTTCGCCGAGGCGCTGGGCGCCTCCGGCGAGGCGCCGGTGTCCGAGGCGGACGCGTCGGAGGACGAGAAGTACCGCTTCGCGTTGCAGCCGATGTGGCGCCGCCCGGTCCGCGGGCTCGGCGTCGTGGAGCCGTGGCTGCTGTCACGCAGGGAGTGAGGGGCGGCCGCGGCGGGGTGCGTGTTCGGGGGTGACCCGCGGAGCGTTCCCTGAAATGATCCTCCCGTTTACGATCGTTAACACCTCGGGCCGGGAGGGCGGACGTATGACGGAGCAGAGGTACGGGGAATGGGTGGCCGTGCGGGCGCACGGCGCGCACGTCGCCGAGCTGGTGCTGGACCGGGTGAAGGCGATGAACGCCATCTCCACCCGGATGGCACGCAGCCTTACCGAGGCTTGCGCGGCGCTCGCCGCCGACCAGGACGTACGGGCGGTGGTGCTGACCTCCACGCATGAACGGGCGTTCTGCGTGGGCGCCGACCTGAAGGAACGCAACTCCCTCACCGACGCCGAGTTGGTCCGGCAGCGCCCGGTGGCCCGCGCCGCGTACACCGGCGTCCTTGAGCTGCCGATGCCCACGATCGCCGCGGTGCACGGCTTCGCGCTGGGCGGCGGGTTCGAACTCGCGCTGTCCTGCGATGTGATCGTGGCGGACGCGACTGCGGAGGTCGGACTTCCGGAGGTGTCGGTCGGTGTCATCCCGGGCGGCGGCGGTACGCAGCTGCTTCCGCGCCGGGTCGGTGCCGCCCGCGCCGCCGAGCTGGTCTTCACCGCGCGCCGGGTGGGCGCCGAGGAGGCCGCCGCACTGGGCCTGGTCGACGTGCTGACCGAACAGGGCAGGGACCGCGAGGACGCGCTGGCGCTGGCGGAACGCATCGCCGCGAACTCCCCGGTGGGCCTGCGCGCCGCAAAGCGCGCGCTGCGGCTGGGCCAGGGCCTCGGCCTGCGTGAGGGGCTTGAGGTGGAGGACGCGGCCTGGCGCTCGGTCGCCTTCTCCGCCGACCGCGCCGAAGGCGTCCGCGCCTTCAACGAGCGCCGTCGGCCGGAGTGGCCCGGAGCGTAGGGGCTTTTGGGGTTTCCGCCCGCTCGGCCGTTCGCCGTCGGGCTTCGCCTGCCGTCGCACGCGGCTGGCTTCGGGCCGGGGGCGTGCCGGGGTGTCTCCTCGCTCCGCCCGCGCTGTTGGACGGGGGACCCCGGCACGCCCCCTGTCGCGGTGCGCTGCGGAAGGGGCGGGCGGATCCGGCGCCCGCCGTGCGCAACGGCACGCCAAGGCGGAGGGAAAAACGGGCGAGCGGTGGGTAAACCCCCAAACGCCAGCGCGAACGCGCCCGTGGCGGGAAGCAGTGCGAGGCTGGCCCCAACAAGCCGCAACGAAGCGCACCGGACGCGGGAAGCCCCCAACGCCAGCGCGAGCGAAGAGGCGGAAGGATGGGCGAAGAGGCCAATGCCAACCACCGGTTGATGGCCGTAGTCGGGATTGCCCAGGCGGTGGCCACCGCGCAGACCCCGTTGGACGTGGCGCGCGCGTCGATAGGGCGCGCGCGCTCCGCCCTGGGCGGCTCGTTCGCCGCCCTCTCGGTCTGGGAGCGCGACCCCGGCTGGCTGCGTGTCCTGGTCAACGACGGCGACCTCGCCCTCGGCGAGGAACCGCTCCCAGAACACGAGACCTACCCGATACGCGACTTCCCGGACGTCGTCGAGTACCTGCGTCGCGAGTGGGCCAACGGGGGCGAGCCGCACGCCTGGGTGGAGACCGTCCACGGCCGGTACGCCCGCACCGGCTCTTACGAGCACCAGCGGATGGCCGACCTGAGCCGCAGGGGCCGCGGCTGCTGCATAGTCGCGCCGATCGTGCTGCACCACCGGGCCTGGGGCGAGCTGTACGTCGCCCGGCACACCGGCGCCCCGGTGTTCGGCCGGGCGGAAGCCGACTTCGCGACGGTGCTGGCGGCGGTGATCGCAGCCGGTGTGGCGCAGACCGAGCGCCTTGAGGAGGTGCGTCGGCTGGCCTTCACCGACCCGCTGACCGGCCTGGCCAACCGCCGCGCGGTGGACACCCGGCTGGACGAGGCGCTGGCCCGGCACCGGGAGCGGGGCGCCGTGGTGAGCCTGGTGGTCTGTGACCTCAACGGACTGAAGCGGGTCAACGACAGCCTCGGCCACGAGGTCGGCGACCGGTTGCTGGTGGGCTTCGGCTCGGTGCTGTCGATGTGCGGCGCGCGGCTGCCCGGCAGCGTCGCCGCCCGGCTCGGCGGCGACGAGTTCTGCCTGCTGGTGGAGGGCGCCAGCGCGGCCGACGTGGAGCGGGCCGCGGAGGAGCTGTGCGCCCGGGCCCGCTGGCTGGGCCTGGGCGACGGGGTGGCCGTCGGCATCGCCTCCACGGACACCGACGCGGGTCCGGTGCGCACCGCCCGGCGGCTGTTCCGGCTGGCCGACGCGGCCCAGTACCGCGCCAAGGCGGACCGCTCCACCAAGCCCGTGGTCGCCGGGCGCGCCGTGGCCGAGCTGGCCGACGCGCCGCCCCGCACCCCCGCCGAGCGACGCAGTTTTCGGGGCCGTCGGCAGAACGACTCGTGACAGCTAGCGATTCACTCTTTAGGGTGCATGAATATGGATATGCACAACGTGGTCTTGGGGCCGTCCGGGACAACCGCGGACGACGTGCTGGCCGTGGCCCGTGGCGCGGCCAGGGTCGAGCTGTCACAGCAGGCACTGGCCGGAATCGCCGCCTCGCGCGCGGTCGTTGACGCGCTGGCCGCCAAGCCGGATCCGGTCTACGGGGTCTCCACCGGCTTCGGCGCCCTCGCCGTCATGCACATCGGCCCCGATCTGCGGGCCCAGCTACAGCGCTCCATCGTTCGCTCGCACGCCGCGGGCATGGGCCCGCGGGTGGAGCGCGAGGTGGTACGGGCGCTGATGTTCCTGCGGCTGAAGACGCTGGCGTCCGGGCACACCGGCGTACGGCCGGTGGTCGCCGAGACGCTGGCGGCGCTGCTGAACGCGGGGATCACGCCCGTTGTCCATGAGTACGGCTCGCTGGGCTGCTCCGGCGACCTCGCGCCGCTGTCGCACTGCGCGCTCACCCTGATGGGCGAGGGCGACGCCGAGGGTCCGGACGGTGTCGTCCGGCCGTCCGGCGAACTGCTCGCGGAGCACGGCATCGAGCCGGTGGAACTGCGTGAGAAGGAGGGCCTGGCGCTGCTCAACGGCACTGACGGCATGCTCGGCATGCTGCTGATGGCCTGCTCCGACCTGGCCGCTCTGTTCACCTCCGCCGACATCACCGCCGCCCTGTCGCTGGAGGCGCTGCTCGGCACCGACAAGGTGCTGGCACCCGAACTGCACGCCATCCGCCCGCACCCCGGGCAGGCGGCCAGCGCCGAGAACATGCGCCGCGTCCTGGCCGGTTCCGGGCTGACCGGACACCACCAGAGCGGCTTCGCCGGGGAGTCGGCGGCGCCGCGTGTGCAGGACGCGTACTCGGTGCGCTGCGCGCCGCAGGTCGCCGGTGCCGGGCGGGACACCCTCGCGCACGCCCTGCTGGTGGCGGAACGGGAGTTGGCGGCCGCGGTCGACAACCCGGTCGTTCTGCCGGACGGTCGCGTGGAGTCCAACGGCAACTTCCATGGCGCGCCGGTGGGTTACGTGCTCGACTTCCTCGCGATCGCCGCGGCCGACCTGGGCTCGATAGCCGAGCGCCGAACCGACCGGCTGCTGGACAAGAACCGTTCGCACGGCCTGCCGCCGTTCCTCGCCGACGACCCCGGCGTCGACTCGGGCCTGATGATCGCCCAGTACACGCAGGCCGCGCTGGTCAGCGAGAACAAGCGGCTGGCGAACCCGGCGTCCGCCGACTCCATCCCGTCGTCGGCGATGCAGGAGGACCACGTCTCGATGGGCTGGTCCGCGGCGCGCAAGCTGCGGCACTCCATCGACAACCTCACCCGCATCCTGGCGGTCGAGCTGGTCGCGGCGACCCGCGCGATCGAACTGCGTGAGCACGCCGGTACGGGGTTGGCCGCGGCGCCCGCCTCCCGCGCGGTGGTCGCGGCCACCCGCGAGGCGGGTGTCCAGGGTCCCGGCGAAGACCGCTTCCTGGCCCCGGATCTGGCCGCCGCGGAGGCCTTCGTCCGCTCCGGCGGACTGGTCCGCGCCGCGGAGTCGGTGACGGGCCCGCTGGCGTAGTGGGCGTCGCTCGTCGTCGCGAGGGGAACCTCCTCCCGCCGCGACGACGAGCAGCCGCCGATCAGGTGGCCCGGCGGTGCCGGACCCCGCCGCACCGCGCGGCGAACGCCTACCCCACGGAAAGCGAAGCGGCCCGCCGCCGCGAGGCGACGAGCAGCCCCGCGCCGGCGGCGAGGAACGTCGTGCCGCCCACCAGGTACGGCGTCGTGTCGACGCTCCCGGTGTCCGCCAGGTTCATGGTGTCCGCCGACCTGCGCTCACCCAGGGCGGTGGTGTGCGCGGTGGCCACGTGATGACGCGTGACCCCCGGCCGGGCAGGCCCTGTCGCCGACGCCGAGGGGACGAAACAGAGGGCGGCGAGCAGCCCGCCCGCGACGGCCGTGGTGGTGGTGAGCGATCGGCGCGAGGCCATGGAACCCCCTTGCGGATACGGTGACTTCACCGTGGGCACCGATGGTAGTGAGATTTCCCGACCGCGGAAAAGTGCCGTGGTGATACCCGGCTCCGTTCGCCGTGTCCGACCACGCTCCGCTGCCAGTCCGCCTACTCTCCGTCGCATGACTACGGAGTACGACAACAGCGGCACCGACGAGACCCCGGCCCGGTACATCCGGCTCCAGGTGGACCTGGTCATGGAGATCACCGACAGCGAGGAGCTGACCCGGGCCGCGGTGGAGCAGATCGACGGCGACGAGTTCATGCCGGAGGACGAGCGCGCCCACGCCAGGGACGCCGTACAACGTGACGAGGCCGAGGCGCTGGCCTATCTCATCGATCCGTTCGGCCTGGTCAACGGCGTCTCCGGGATCGAGCTCGTACAGGCGTCATGGAGCAGCGCGCACACCGAGTACGACCCGGACGCCGACGACTGGGACCTGTACGAGGGGGAGATGGACGAGGAGTAGCGACCCGTTCCGGGACGGCCCCCGGTTGTCCCGGAACGTGGCATTCCTCACAGTGCCTTGTGGGGCGGAACGGACTTAAGGGGGGTAGGTGTCTCCATTCGTACGAGACGTATTAACGGATGGAGATACGTGTGAAGTCGCCGCAGAGCGGTACCGGTGTCACCCCTGAGCAGCACCGCGGGCGCGGTGCGCGCCGTGGGCTGGCCGCGGTGTCCGTGATGGTCGGCGGTGCGCTGCTGCTCACCGCGTGCGGGGGGTCCGGCTCCGCGGAGTCGAAGACGGCCGCGGTGGACGCGGCCGCCGCCAAGGACGCCTCGACCGCCAAGATCGCCATCTCACCCAAGGACAAGGCGACGAACGTCGGCATCAACAACGACGCCAAGGTCGCGGTGAGCGACGGCACACTCACCAAGGTGTCCATGGCCGAGGTCAACGGCGGCAAGACGGTGCCCGGCAAGATATCCGCCGACGGCAAGAGCTGGAAGCCGGACGGCCAGCTGGCCCGGGCCACCGCGTACAAGATCACGGCCGCCGCCAAGGACGCCGACAACCGCCCGGCCACCGCCAACTCGACGTTCACCACGGTCTCGCAGGCGAACAGCTTCATCGCGTACTACACGCCGGACGACAGCTCCACCGTCGGCGTGGGCATGCCGGTCTCGATCAACTTCGACAAGGCGATCACCGACAAGAAGGACGTCCAGTCCCACATCAAGGTCAGCTCCAGCAGCGGCCAGCAGGTGGTCGGCCACTGGTTCGGCGACCAGCGGCTGGACTTCCGCCCGCAGGACTACTGGAAGGCCGGTTCCACCGTCACCCTCAAGCTGGACCTGGACAACGTGCGGGGCGCCAAGGGGATCAGCGGTGTCCAGAACAAGACCGTCACGTTCAAGGTCGGTCACTCCCAGGTCTCCACGGTCGATGTGAACACCCAGACCATGACGGTGGTTCGGGACGGCAAGACCATCAAGAGCATTCCGGTGTCCACCGGCAGCCCCGAACACACCACGTACAACGGGCAGATGGTGATCTCGGAGAAGTTCGAGACGACCCGGATGGACGGCAAGACGGTCGGCTTCGGCGGTGAGTACGACATCCCGGACGTGCCGCACGCCATGCGGCTGAGCAACTCGGGCACGTTCATCCACGGCAACTACTGGTCCGACAAGTCCATCTTCGGCTCCAGTGCCACCAGCCACGGCTGCATCGGCCTCGACGACGTACGCGGCGGCGGCGACCCGGGCACGGACGCGTCGTGGTTCTACAACCACTCCCAGGTCGGCGACCTGGTCGTGGTGAAGAACTCCCACGACAGCACCATCGCCCCCGACAACGGCCTCAACGGCTGGAACATGCCCTGGTCGAACTGGAAGGCGGGCAGCGCGCTGTAGCCCTCCCGGCGGCGCCGAACGACCGCGACCGGTCGGCACCGGCGGGGCGACGCCCCGCACCCGTGCCGCCGAGGTGCCCCCGGAGCGTACGCTCCGGGGGCATTCTCATGCCTGTTTCATACGGGACTCAGAGAGCCCTAACGGCTGGTTCCTACCATTTCGCCGTCAGTCTCCCCATGTCTCCGCTCGCGGGGCGCCGACGGCGAGGGCCGGATGTTCTTCACCTACCTACGGCGTGAGCTGCGCCGCCGCGTGCGGGCGGCGTTCGCCATCGCCCTGGGGCTCGCCCTCGGCACCGGTCTGGTGGTCACCGTCTCCTCCGTCGCCACCGGTACCGGGCAGGCGAAGGGCCAGGTCGTCCAGTCGCTCTACGGCCGCGGCACCGACCTGACCGTCACCACGGCGGCCTCCCCGCCCAAGGCCGACTTCACCGCGCACCCCGCCGGTCCGGCCGACGGCGACGACCACGTGACGGTCCAGGGCGGCCAGTCGCTGGACTCCTCCGTGGTCAGCCGGGTGCGCGGGCAGAGCGGTGTGGCCGACGCGGCGGGCGGCCTCGGCCTGCGGATCGTCAAGGGCGGCGGCCACGACTCCCGGGGGCGCGGCCAGTCGCTCCCGGCCGGCGCCGACAGCACCGGCGAGATCAACGGCCAGCACGGCTTCGGCGGCTACGGCGGCGTCACCGCCGGGCACTCCGGCGGCGCCGCGCGGGGCGGCGGCCAGGCCACCGCCGACGACTACCGCGCGTACGGCGTCGACGTCTCCCACCCCGGCATCGGACCGCTGACCGCAGTCACGATCACCAGCGGTACGGGCTTCAGCGCCAAGCAGACCGACGACAAGGTCGCCGTGGTGGACCGTGACTACGCCCGGCGCACCAGCCTGGCCGTGGGCAGGGCGCTCACCGTGCACGGCAGCACCTTCAAGGTCATCGGAATCGCCACCGCCGCGGATCCGACCGCCGAGGTCTACCTACCGCTGCACCAGGCCCAGGCCCTCGCCAACGCCCCCGGCAAGGTCAGCACGGTCTACGTCAGGGCCACCGACCCCGGGCACGTCGGCACCGCCAAGTCGGCCATCCAGCACCACGTTCCGGGCATCCGTGTCACCACCTCGGCCGAACTCGCCGCCCACGTCACCGGATCGCTGTCCACCGCGTCCAACCTCGCCTCGACTGTGGGGCGTTGGCTCTCCGCGACCGTGCTGGCCGCCGCGTTCCTGGCGGCCGGACTGCTCACCTGGTCCGCGGTCGGGCGCCGGACCCGTGAGTTCGCCACGCTGCGCGCGCTGGGCTGGAGCAGCGGCCGGGTCGTCCGGCAGGTGGTGGGCGAGGCACTGGTCAACGGCCTGATCGGCGGCGCCCTCGGCATCACGCTCGGCCTGGCGGCGGCGTACGCCCTCACAACCGCCAGCCCCATGCTCACCGCCAGGGTGGGCAGCGCCGGCACGCTGCCGCACATCGCGCTGACCGCCCCCGTCAACGCCACCACCATCGTGGTCGCCGCCGCCCTCGCCGTCGGCGGCGGCCTGGTCGCGGCGGGCGTCGGCGGCTGGCGGGCCTCCCGGCTGCGGCCCGCGGACGCCCTGCACCGCGTCGAGTAACCCACCGAACCCCCACACCCCACGGAACGAGGCATGTACACACTGACCGGTGTCACCAAACGCTACCGCCGCGGCGGCGAGACCATCGACGCCCTGACCGGCGTCGACCTGGTGATCGAGGACGGCGGTCAACTCGTCATCCAGGGGCCCGCGGGCGGCGGCAAGACCACCCTGCTCCAGATGCTCGGCGGCCTGGACCGCCCCACCGAGGGCAGCGTCGAACTCGACGGCACCGACCTCGCCCTGCTGCCCGAGGCGCGGCTGGCCCGACTGCGCAGCGAGAGCATCGGGTTCGTCTTCCGCACCGACAACCTCATCCCTTCCCTGACCGCCCTGGAGAACGTCGAGACGGCCTTGGTCCCGCTGGGCCTGACCGCGGCGCAACGCCGCCAACAGGCCACCGGCGCACTGGAGTCGGTGGGCCTGGCGGAACACCGCGGCGCCCTGCCCGCCGCGCTGTCCGGCAGCCAACGGCAACGGGTGGCGGTGGCCCGGGCGCTGGTGAAGCGGCCCAGGGTGCTGCTCGCCGACGAACCGACCGGTGACCTCGACGCGGCGGACCGGGACGAGGTGATGGGCCTGCTGGAACGGCTGTGGCGGGAGCGGGGGCTGACGTTCGTGGTGGTCACCCATGACTCGGCGGTCGCCCGCCGCGCACCCCGGCTGGCCACCATCAGGAAGGGCCGGGTGGCGGTGGAGGACCGCAGGCCAGCGGTGTGACCCCGCGCTCAGCGGGCGAGCCGGCCGATGTACAGCTCGCAGAACGCCGTGGCGGCGGCCGGGGAGTCCAGCAGCCGCCGCAGCCGTGCTTCGGCGATACGGGCCTGGAAGGGGTCGGGGTCCGTCGCCCCGTGCAGCACGTCGGCGAACCACTGCGAGAACTCCTGGTACTGCCACACCCGGCGTAGGCACCGCGCCGAGTACCCGGCCAGCCCGGCCCCGTCGCCGTCCCGCAGCCGCGCGGTGAGCGCCGAGCTGAGCGCGAACGCGTCATGGAGCGCGAGGTTCATGCCCTTGGCGCCGATCGGTGCCACCAGGTGCGCGCTGTCCCCGGCGAGGTGGAGCCTGCCGTACGACATCGGCTCCACGACGTAGTTGTGCATGTCGAGCACCTGCCGTTCGACGATCCGGCCCTCGGTGATCGGTGCGCCCGGCACCGCCAGCCGGGTGTGCAGTTCCCGCCAGACACGCTCGTGGCTCCAGTTCGCCGCGTCGTCGCCGGACGGGCACTGGAGGTAGAAGCGGGTGATCCGCGGGGTGCGGGCCATATGGGCGGCGAAGCCGCGCGGGTGGATGCCGAAGACGACCCCCTCGGCGGAGGGCGGCGCCTCGACCAGCAGCGCCAGCCAGCCGATGCCGTAGTCACGGCTGGCGAACACGCTCTCCTGCGCCGGTATGTGGCGTCGGCAGACCCCGCGCGCACCGTCGCAACCGGCGATGTACGCGCACTCGACGCGGTGCAGCCGGCCGGTGTCCGGATCGGTGTACGTGACGAAGGGGCGGTCGGTGGTGAGGTCGTGCAGTCGCACGTCGTCGACCTCGAACCGGATGTCGCCGCCGAGCACATCGGCGTAGTGGGCGACCAGGTCGGTCACCAACTCCTGCTGCGGATAGACGAAATGGTGCTGTCCGGTCAGCTGCGCGTAGTGGATGTGGTGCCGCCGCGCATCGAAGCGGAACTCGAACGAGCCGTGCCGGCCAGCCTGTCGGAGCAGCCGCCCGGCCAGTCCGTACCGCTCCAGTTCGCGTACCGCCCACTCCTCAAGGAACCCGGCGCGTGGATGCCGCTCGATGAACTCCCGGCTGCGCGCCTCCAGCACGACGCAGTCAACGCCCCGCTGGCGCAGCAGGTTCGCCGTGCTGAGCCCGGCGGGCCCGGCACCGATGACCACGACCTGGGTACGGGTGGTTACCGTAGTCATCCGTGTGCCAGCCTTCATCCTGGTGGGGACATGTCAGCGGGGAAGTATGCCGTAGGAGGGGAAACACCGTGATGACGGGGAGTGGTCGGCGGGGCGTGCTGCGGACGTTGGGCGGCCTGCCCGCCGCGGCGACGGCGGTGACCGGTACGGTGGCGCTGTACATGGCGCTGGTGGCGTTCGGGAACATCACCGACTTCGGCACCAACCAGCAGTTCGTACGGCATGTCTTCGCGATGGACACCACGTTCCACGACAAGACGCTGATGTGGCGGGCGATCACGTCGCACGCGGTCGCGGACACCGCCTATGTGGCCATCATCGCGTGGGAGACGCTCAGCGCGGTCGTCCTGATCGCCGCAACAGCGCTGTGGACCCGCGCACTTGTGCGCGACGGCGATCTCGCCCGCGCCCGTGGCGCCAGCACGCTGGGCCTGGTGATGGTGCTGCTGCTGTTCGGCGCGGGCTTCGTCGCGATCGGCGGCGAGTGGTTCGCCATGTGGCAGTCGAAGGCCTGGAACGGCCTGGACTCGGCAGCCCGCGACATCCTCCTGGCAGGCGTCTCACTGGTCGTGGTCAGACTGCCGCATCGGGACGGCGAGTAACCGCCGGTCTCAGTCCCGCAGCTGCCACCACGACCAGCACCGGGCGGCTACCCCAGGTTCCGGGACTCGAACTCCCCGGAGTTGATGTGCCAGCTGATGACGCGTTCGGGGTGGACGCGGATGATCTCGTCGCTGAAGAAGTCCGGTGCGAGCGGCGGCTCGACACCGGTCAGCAGCTCTGCGCGGCCCCGGATCTCCACGCCCCGCCCCCAGCCCGGTTTCACGGCACCCGGCTCGTCTGGCGTCATGTCGTCCACGACGAAGGCCACGTGTGGATTGGCCTGGGCGTTCCGCCACTTCTGGCTGCTACTCAGCCTGGGGCCGCCGATGTCAACCGTCCCGTCGGTATTGCACCGAAAACCGACCGGCCGCACCTGCGGCCCACCATCCCGTCCCACGGTGGCGAGCCTTCCCAGGCCCTGCCCCGCCAGATACGCCCGCTCCGCCTCCGTGAAGACCACCGTCCACCGCCCTACTCGCAGTACCGATCGCTGACACCCCGAACGTAGGACCTGAACCACGGTTCAGGTCAATGGCCGGGCCGCCGCCCCGCCGCCTCCGGCGCGAGAGCCCGGATTTCCGATATCGCATACTCTGGGTGTTGTACGGAGCCGGTAGGCCAGAGGAAGCGAAGCCTCATGTCCGGTCTAGTCAACAAGAGCCTTGACTCACCTGACGAGGTGCGCCCCTTCGAAGAGGGCAAGGGGCAGCTGGAACTCGTCAACATCGAAGGCGGCGGCGCCGTCGGGCGGGCCACCTTCCAACCCGGCTGGCGGTGGTCCAAGCACGTCAAACCGATCGCCCAGACCGAGAGCTGCCAGGCCGCCCACACCGGATACACCATCTCGGGCCATATGAAGATCGTCATGGACGACGGCGAGGAGACGGTGATGGGGCCAGGAGACTTCACCATCATCCCGCCCGGCCACGACGCCTGGGTGGTCGGCGACGAACCCTGCGTCGTCGTGGACTGGCAGGGGTACGTCGACTACGCGCGGCGTTAGCACCTCCGTTGCCTTCATGTGGCCTGGCAACGCGGCCAGTTGGCTGGTTGCCCACCCGTCCTCGCGCACCCGGACGAACCGTCTGACACGGGACGGGCCCGTCACCTGTAGGGCGCCGTTCAACAGCAGGCCCGACACGCCTCCGCACGGGAGGCAACGAGGACCGCTGGGGTTCCTGCCGGAGGCAAACACCCTCGCCGTGCCCGACGGCAACACACGCCACGGGCTGGGCAGTGGCTCGTCAGGCGATGGCCGACGCGACGAACTTGTGCTGTTGAGCGAGTTCTCGTTCAGCCACGGTGATGGGAAAGGCGGTGAACCCGTGCATCGCTTCGGCGACCACTTCCAGCACTGCGTCGTTACCGGCCGCTTGCCAGCGGGACGACATGAAGAGTGTGTCGTCCAGCAGCAGGTCTCCGGTGCCGACAACGAACCGCGCCGGGGGCAGATCTCGAAGGTCGGCGTAGAGCGGCGAGATGGCGGGATCGCGCAGTTCCTCCGCCGTCAGTCCGGGAAAGGCCTGTGCGCGGAACCAGCGCTCGGTCCGCGTAGAGGCGAGCGGACTACTCTCCCCGGCCAGGCGAGCGCTCGGGGTCTGCGACATGTCGTAGACACCATAGGCAAGGTACGCCGCACGGAACGCCCGGTGCTGACCGCCCGTCTCCCTCAGCCGCAGCAGGGTGTGCACGGACAGTTCCGCCCCTGCCGACTCGCCGCCGATCACCAGCCGGTCAGTGCCGAACTCGCTTTCCGCGTTGGTTACCAGCCAGCGTGCCACGTCCTCGCAGTCGTCTACCGCGGCCGGGTCGGGGTGTTCCGGCGCCAAGCGGTAGTCCACACTGACCACCGCGACCTTCGCCGCCTGGGCCAGCGTCCACAGCCGCAGGTCCTGATGCCTGGCCGACCCCAACACTCGGCCACCCGGATGCAGGTGCACGAACACGCCATTGACTTCGGGTGGGGTGAAGACGCGGACTGGGACACCACCCGCGCGGCCACGGACGACCCGATCACAACCTTGATCCAGGAGGACTGGCGGCGGGAACACGCCGGATCCGGAACGAAGCACGACCGGATCGTCGACTTCGTAGAACTTGGGCACCGCGGCGAGGGTTTCGCTCAACTCCCTGTTGAAGGCAGCGGTTTCGTCCGCCACGTCCTGGCCGGTGGTTGCGATTGTCATGGGCCAAGGGTATGGGGCGCGAACCGAGGCCCCCTTGAGCGCGTCGATGACCAGCCCGGTGCGCGTGCGGTCCTCGATGGGCAACCGATCAGGCGCTTGGACGGCCGATACAACGCCGTTGGCGAGTAGGGGAATTGGCCGCCTGGGCCACAATGCGGCATGCCGCCCCCTCCGTCACGGCGCGCGGATCGATCAGTCGTCCGTCGGCGCGATCCCCGGCGGGCACGAGTCCCGGTCGCCCTCGGACGGGGCACTTACTCGATCGGTTGGGAAGCCGAGTTCCAACAGATGCGGTGCGGGCCAGGTCGTGACAGGCTCGTCCAGGGCCGAGTAGACCTCCAGGCACGACAGGTAGCCGTTGGCGACGAGGAGCAGTACGCCCGCTTCGGTGGCCGCGCCGTCCACGGAGAATGAACCCTCGGCCACGATGCCGTCCTCAGCGACGGTGGCCGGGGGAGCGACCGCGTTGTCCACTGCGAGGTCAACCGTGGCGCATCCGCAACCGCAGCGCCGCTCGACACGGCAGTGCGGCAGTTGCCGAAGCAACTCCTCCCGCCCACGGGTACCGGGTGGGAGGAGCGCTTCGATGATCGCGGCTGCGTCAGCGGGCAGGCCCTCAGCCATCGGCCTTGGCCACGCCCACCGGGCAGGAGACCCCCGTCCCTACGAGGGTGTAGCTATGTAACCCATGGCGATACGAGCAGCGATCTATGCCAGGGATGCCACCGCCGGGCATGTCCGACCACGGTGCCCCCGACTAACGTCGTTGGGGGGCCGAGCTGCCTGCTCGTTGCGGAGGCGGTGTATTCGAAGGTGGGATTCGAGCCTACGGTGGCACTGCGAGCTCAGTGCCTGCCGGAGTTGTGGCAGTGGGGGACGCTGTTGGGCGGGGCGCAGTTGGTCGGGTGGTTCTTGAAGACGGCGCTTTCGATGAGGGTCACCTTGAATGGCGTCAGCATGGGCAGGTTCCGCTTGCTCTCCTTGCGCTGAAGGCTGCCGTCCGTACCGATGAAGAGGCCGAGGCCGCTTCCCGGGTTTGCGATGCCGCCGCCGGTGGTGGGTCCGCCGTTCGAGGTGTTGTGGGTGACGATGCTGCGGTAGAGGGTTGTCGGCTGGTTCGCGCCGGTCCGGATGCCGCCGCCGTCTTCCCCGGCGATGTTGTACCTGATCTTGGTGTCCCTCAGGAGCAGCGGCCCGGTCTGGGTGTTGATCGCCAGGGTGACGATGCCGCCGCCGAAGTCGCCGGCATCGTTGCCGTCGATCGACACGTGGTCGAGCTTGGTGTCCCCTGCGTTGGCGAGGCCGCCTCCCCAGGCTCCGCCCGTGTTGTCGTCGAGGGTGCCGCCGTGCATCGTCATCGTGCCGTTGGTGGCCACCCCGCCGCCGAAACCCGCTCGGTTGTTCCTGATCGCGGTGTTCTTCAGGGTGAGCGTTCCCAACTGGTTCCAGATCCCGCCGCCGGCGGTAGCCCTGTTGTTCCTGACCGTCGAGTCGATCAGGGTGAGGCTGCCGCGGTCGTTGAAGAGGCCCCCACCATTGCTGCTCGCGCTATTGGTTTGGCCATAGCGCACGGTGATCGACTTCAGAGTGAGGCTGCCGCCCTGCGCCACGTGGAAGATGCGGAAGGCTGCGGGGGAATTGCGATCGATTGTGGAGTGGTCTCCGATGATCCGCACTTTGCCGGTGATCAGGGGCAGGCCATCACCGTCGTGGTCGGCCGCCGTCAAGGTGTAGACGCACCGAGGGGCAAGGACGATGCTGCCGCCGTCGGGATTCGCCTGGTTGATGGCCGCCTTCAGGGCGGCGATGTCGCCGCACGGGACGCGGATCCCGTCGTGCGCCTGCGCTTGTCCGACGGGCAGAAGGGCCAGGCACAGGCCGAGGCCGGTGAAGGCGGTGACGGTTGTGCGTCTGAACGTGTCACTCATGAGGCTCTACCTTCTTGCTGGGCCTGCCCCAGCCATTCGTAGGGTTGGGGGACCCAGGGGAGCCGGGTGTGGCTTTCATGAGGCTGCCGACCATGGCTTGGGAGGCTTGGCCGCCCGGCTCC